>JAPWTX010000036.1 GCA_028275825.1 Ignisphaera sp.
GTCACGGGCTCGAGAGGCCCGCATACTTGTCCGGGCTATACTACCGCGGCGCTGTGTCAACATTTGTTGATAGTAACTTAAAAGTTTATTTTTAGTTTAAAGTACATAAGGCTGTTTTGATGAACAAAAAGAGTGTCGAGGCACTTGTTAGAGATATAGCATTGGAGCGTATGGAGATTTTGTTTAAGCTTGGAATCAAAGCTGTTGAGAGCGGGGATTATGAGTTAGCTAAGCGATATGGTGAGCTTATAAGAAGAATTTCCATGAGGACAAGAATTAAAATACCTAGAGATATTAAGAGATGGATCTGCAAGCACTGCCATACTATAATGGTTCCAGGCTTTAATGCTAGGATTAGGACACGTAGGGATGGAAAAGCTTTAAGAGTTGTTACAAAATGTCTCTCTTGTGGCTGGATTCACAGATATCAATTTGTGGTGAGGAAAGGGTATGGCGAAACTCAAGGGGGTTTTGGAGGAGTTGAGGAAGGAGAAAGTAGCAGGCAGAACTGATGTGAATATAGGTAGGGCTGGACTTCATGAAGGTATTGTAAAGGAGATTGAGAGGAGGTTAAAAGAGCACAGAGCTGTGAAGATAAAGCTACTAAAGAGCGTGAGAAACATAATCCGTAATGAGGATATTAAGAGACTTGCTGAAAGTATTGGAGCTATAATAGCTGATGAAAGGGGATATACATATGTACTTATAAGCAGGAAGCCGAAAAGACATTAAAGTAAACCAGTTATTATAGTAAATGTGGCTTGAGGAAAATGGTTACAGTAAGAGATGTGCCTGCAGAGATACTGATAGAAAAGACTGCAGAGTATCTCAAAAATAATGTATCTGTAGTTAAACCTCCAAACTGGGCTCTTTTCGCCAAAACAGGTCCACATAAAGAAAGAGTGCCGGATAACCCAGACTGGTGGTATTTCAGAGCAGCTGCCATGTTGAGGAAGCTGTACTTAGCTGAAGAACCTATAGGTATAGAAAAATTTAGAGTGATTTTTGGAGGTCTAAAGAGAAGAGGCTCTGCTCCCCCACATTTCAGAAAGTGTGGAGGTTCAAGTATTAGAAAGATATTGCAACAATTAGAAAAAGCTGGACTTGTGAAGAAGGTCGATAGAGGCAGGGTTATAAGCGATGAGGGTAAGAAGCTTTTAGACAGAATAGCTTTTGAGGTATTCAAAGAGCTTTTAAGAACTAGACCAGAACTCACTAAATATGCGCCTAAATCATTAGTGTCAGCATCAAGCTAATTAGCCTCTATCTGAATAAACTACATGAAGCATAAAACTGCATCTATTTGAGGTAAATGGACTATGGTTGGTGGAGAGATGTATTATGAAGGTGAAGATGAGGTAGAGGCATTACTTGAGAGAAGATATAGGGAGATGCTGGCTAGGAGTAGAGAGGCTGAGTTAAGGAGAAAACAGGCTGAGGAAGAAGCAAGGAGGCAAGAAATACTTAGAGCTATCCTGACTCCAGAAGCAAGAGAAAGATTGTCAAATATTAAGCTTGTAAGGCCAGAGATAGCTAAGGCTGTAGAGGATAGGCTAATAGCATTAGCACTTCAAGGCAGAATAACTCAGCCATTAACAGATGAAGAGTTGAAGAATATCTTAACAGAGATTTATGAGAGGACTAGGAGAGATTTTAGGATAAATATTCGTGAAAAATAAGAATTATGTGTACTAGGGGCTGGAAATGGCTAAGAGCAAACCTTTGGCTAAAAAGCTTAGACTTGCAAATAGAGAAAAATCGAATCAGCCTATACCCGTATGGGTAACTGTGAAAACTATTAGAAAGGTTATGAGAGGCTTTAGGTTGAGGAATTGGCGTAGATCAAAGTTAGGTGATGTATAGGTGATATGATTATGCCTCAAGAGAAGTCTGAAGGCATCTTAGTTATACCGCTTAGGTACATATATAGAGCTGGGAGTAGAAGAGATAGGGGAAAGAGGGCTGTGCATTACATTAGAAAACTGCTAGTAAGGCATTTAGGAGGCAAAGTCCTCTTAGATCCAGCAATCAGCAGTTATATATATTGCAGAAAAATTGAAAAACCGCCACGAAGAGTTGCTGTAAGATTCATTAAGATAGATAGTGGGGTTTATAAAGCAACTCTCGCTGTTGAGGTGAAGAGGTAGAATAATGGTTGTTATTGAGAGACTAGGTTTTAAAGGTAATCCAAATATAGGGATATATGCTTTTGCAACCGATAGATATGCAGTGGTTTCTTATGATGCAGATGATAAGTTTTGCAGATCTGTCGCAAGGGTTCTTCAAGTACCTGTAGTGAAACTATCCATTGGGGATACAGGGCTCATAGGAGTGTTTTTAATTGGAAATAACAATGGACTGCTGTTACCAAGCATTGTTAAAGAATATGAGGTTTTAGAATTGAAGAAAAGTGTTGATACGAATATAGCTATAGCTAAGAGCAGATTTACAGCATTGGGAAATATTTGCTTGGTTAACGATAGAGCAGCGCTGCTTCATCCAGAAGCTTACGGAGAGCTAAAACAAGTAGTATTGGATGTGTTAGGAGTTGAAGTTGTGGAGAAAGGTGTGATAGCAGGGTTTTCAACTGTAGGGTCTATAGCCTTTGTAAATAGTGTTGCAGGCATAGTACACCCTGAAGCCAGTGATAGTGAAGTAGAATTTTTGACAAATTTATTCAATGTGCCATTTGACGTGGGAACTGTGAATTTTGGAGTTGGGTTTATAAAGTCTGGCCTTGTTGGAAATTCTAGAGGCATACTAGTTGGAGATAGAACAACCGGTCCTGAAATTTTGAGAATAAGTAAGTTATTTGGGGTTGCAGGTCATGGTAGAGGTAAAGACATTTAGAATTGAAGGCTTGATGCTAATATCGGTGGATAGATTACCGAGGTGGCAGAAGTTCACAATTGAGGTGAGGGCTCTAAATAAAGATCATGCACTTGATCTCGCATTCTCTCTATTAGGTAGCAGACATAAAGTGAAAAGAGCAAATATAAAGGTTGTTAAAGTAAAGGAGATATCCCCAGAAGAGGCTCTGGATAGGCGCATTAAAGATTTGGCTTCATTGACAAGAATGGTGATTTGATGTCCTCTGAAAAAACAAGGTTGGAAGAGGCAATACAGCAACTTCTTGCACAGTTAGATGAGCTTCGCGAAGCTATTAGAGTAGTTCAAGCAAGGTCGCTAGCACTATCTTCTGAAATCCAAGAGATTAGAATGGCCTACGAAACGCTAAGCAATATCCAAAAGCTTGCGCATCGTGAGGTTCTAGCCTCACTCGATAGAAATGGTTATGTGTTTACAAAAGCGCAGCTACTGGTAACAGATGAAGCTATTGTGAGAATTGGGAAAGAATACTATGCAGCGCTACCCATAGATAAAGCAAAGAGTATTCTCACGGATTATGAAAAAGATCTTACAGAAGAACTTAGGGAAACAGAATCTGAGTTGAGAAAGCTCACAGAACTATATAACCAAGTCCAGAAAAGGATCCAGGAATATGCAACCTCGTTACAAAGGTTAGAAGAAGGTTTGAAGAGCAGTAGATAGGTTACAATAATTGTTTGCAAGGATAAAGAAAATTTTTCAAGACTTTGCAAATAATCTTCAAAGTGCAATTCTCTATAGAACCTTAGATGAGAAAGACATTGAAAACTATAGCAACGAAATGTTTATGAGGCTTGTAGAAGCAGATGTAGCTTACGAAGTTGCAGAGAAGATTATAGAAAACATTAGGCAACGATTAATAGGACTTAAGATAAGGAGAGGAGACGATGTTGAAAAACATGTTGAAGAAGTTGTAGAGAAGTCTATAGCAAGTGTGCTTTCAGCTGTGGGAAGTTTTAACCTAGCTAACTTTGTTAAATCTATACTAGCTAGAGAAAGCCCAGCTAAACTCATGTTCATGGGAGTTAATGGCGTTGGCAAGACTACAACAATTGCAAAGATTGCTTATAAACTTAGAGCCGAGGGATTCAAACCCGTGGTTATCGCTGCTGATACCTTCAGAGCTGGAGCTCAGGAGCAGTTAAAGAAGCACGCCGAAAGAATTTCCATAGCTTTTTTTGGTGGAAGGTATGGTTCTGATCCAGCAGCTACAGCCCTAGATGGTGTTGTATATGCTCAGAGAAATAATTTCGATGTTGCCTTAATAGATACTGCGGGTAGGATGCATATTGATGCGGACCTCATGAATGAGCTTAGGAAGGTAACCAGGGTTGTAAAACCCCACATAAAGCTTTTGGTGTTAGACGCTTTAACAGGTAATGATGCTTTAGAGCAGCTCAAAAAGTTTGAAGAAGCTGTTGGTGTTGATGTGGTCATCTTAACGAAGATAGATGCTGATGCTAATGGGGGTGCAGCCTTATCTGTTATAATGGGGGTAGGCAAACCCATCGCATATTTAGGTATAGGCCAACGTTATGAAGATCTTGTAGAGTATGATCCCGGCATAATACTTAAAATGCTTTTTAAATAGAGTTTCTGTTTTGAGAGCTCTTTAGAAGGGGTAGACTTGAGTGTCCAAAGTACTTAAAGAGGCATTCAAAAACATGACAAAGGTTTTAGAATTAGCTGAAAAGCCTGAAGGTGATGAGTTTAAGCAAATGATGAAGATGACATTGATAGGATTTGTGATAGTAGGCATCATAGCTTTTGCCATAGCCACAGGGCTATACTATCTAATGAGTTTCCTAGGTATTGCAACGCTTTCCTAGGGGTTAAGCAAATGTGGGGTTCTGACGAGGTTAAGATTAACGAAGAGAGGCAATCACGTAAAGAAGGAAATGAAGAGGCATTAAAGCAAGCAAACTTCTTTGCTGTGCGCACAACAGCAGGCCAGGAACTAAATGTCCTTCTAATGCTTGAAGTAAGGGTTAGGACGGCAAATCTACCAATTCACTCCATTTTCTCTCTTCCTGATCTAAAGGGATACATAGTAGTTGAGGCATCGGGTTTGCACGTAGTTTACGAGGCTATAAGAGGCTTGAAACACATTAAAGGCAAAGCTTCAGGTACTATTAAGTGGGGAGACATAGAATCTCTGTTAAAGCCCAAGTCTTTAATAGAATTGCTTAAAGAAGGGGAAGAAGTTGAGATAATAGCAGGGCCTTTTAGAGGTATGAAAGCTAGAGTTGTGGCAGTTGATAAAGTTAAAAACGAGGTCTCTTTAAGTGTTTTAGAAGCAAGTTACCCACTTACAATAACAATCCCTGTAGATTATATTAAACAGGCTAAGAAGGGTGAGTAGATGACATGGCACGATTGAAGGTGGTTAAGATGCAGGTAGAAGGGGGTAAAGCCTCCAATGCCCCACCACTAGGCCCTGCACTAGCTGATGCAGGATTGAATGTAGCAGAAGTAGTTGATAAAATAAATAAAATGACGGAGCCCTACAAGGGGCACACTGTAACAATTAAGATCGCTATTGATTTGGATACAAAGGAGTATAACATATCTCTAGAACTTCCTACAACAACAAGCCTACTACTTAGCTTGGCAGGGGTCTCAGAGCCTTCTGGAGACCCAGCACATAAAAAAGTTGGGAACTTGGGTCTTGAAGATGTGATAAGGGTTGCACTTCTCAAAAAACCAGAGCTCAATGCAAAAAGCTTGAAAGCCGCTATTAAAACAATTCTAGGAGCAGCAAGAAGTATAGGTCTTAGTGTAGAAGGTAAGGATCCTAAGGAAGTGATGGGAGAGCTTAACAAAGGTTTATATGACGATGTGTTGAGAAAATATGAAGAAGAGTGGCTTAAGAGGTGAGCATTGTGAGCTTTAAAACGTCTGAGTTTGTAGAATCTTTGAAGAAATCTATAGAGCTAGCATTACAAGCCAAGAAACCATGGAAATTCACTCAATCTGTAGAGCTAATAGTGACTTTTAGAGGCATCGATGTTAAGAAGCAGTCGGAGTTTAGATTTAGAGATGTGGTAATGCTGCCAAGAGGCCTTGGAAAGGGGTTAAGTATATGTGTGGTAACTGATGATACGATGGTGCAGGAAGCTCTGAAAGCAGGAGCCTCGGTGGCAATATCCAAAAGTGAGCTATCTAAAATAGATAAGAAGTCGGCAAAGAAGATCGCTGACAAGTGTGAGTGGATCTTAGTTAAGTCAGATCTTATGGGTATGGCGGGCAGGGTCTTGGGACCTGCACTCGGTCCCAGAGGCAAAGCTCCAATACCTTTTCCACCAAATGCCGATATTACTCAGATGATCGCGCGGTACAAAAATGCTGTAAAACTTTACTCGAAAGAGCAGCCGTGGGTTGGATGCAAAATTGGTGTAGAGACTATGACTTTAGAGGATCTTGTAGATAATGCTTTGGCTGTGTTGAGCTATATTGAGGAAAAGATTAAAAGATCTTTATTGGAGGTAGCAAAAATCTATGTGAAAACTACAAGTAGTCCAACTGTAGAAGTTGTGTAAAGGTGTAGTGTGATGAGGCCTAAGTTATTGCGGGAGTTGAATAGGCTTGCTAAGAGTTATTTGAGTGAGAAGGAAGGGGAGGAGAGGGTTAGAAGGACTATAGAGGGGAAGAGAAAGGTTATTGAAGAAGCTAAAGAGATGCTTTCATCTTATAGAACTGTTATGCTTATTGATGCCTCAAATCTTCCATCAAGTTACATTACCATGCTTAGGAAAAGTATTGTAGGAATAGGGGCTGTAAGGCTCTTCAAAAACAATCTACTTAGGCTAGCCATGAAGGAGCTCGGCATGAAGAATGTGGATGAATTTTCAAAGTATTTACAAGGTACAAATATAGTGGTGTTCATAAATGCAAACCCATTTGAAGCGAAAATGCTTTTGGACAAGATAAGGGTTTCGTGGAGGGTTAAGCCAGGTGACAAAGTAGAGCATGAAATTGTTGTATCGCCAATGAAAACTGATGTAAAGCCTGGACCCATGATGAGCCTGTTCGGCAAGTTAAAGGTGCCTATACAAGTGCGAGATGGTGTTATATGGATTGCTAAGGAGGCTACAATAGCAAGACCGGGTGATGTAGTAACTCCAGAGTTGGCATCACTATTCGATAGGCTAGGTGTTGAACCAAAGATTCTCAAGCCAGTAATTAAGGTGGCCTATGAGGGTGGCGTTGTTATACCTGGTAATGATCTTGTGCTAGATCTTAACAGCTACAGAAATGAGTTTGCAGAGGCAATATTAAATGCAGTAAATGTTGCCTCAGAACTAGTTATACCAGAATTACCCGTTGTAAGATCATCTCTATTAAAAGCATATACAAGAGCAATAAAGCTAGCAGCAGAAGCTGGTATACTTACAAAAGAGACCTCAACCATGGTGTTAATGTCAGCAGTTTCAAAAGCATACACACTTGCATTGGTGCTCGCTACCAAGTCTCCAGAGGTAGCGCAATATCTACAAATAGCAATGCCCACAACTTCTGCTGCTCAGCAACAGCAGGCAGCTCCAAAGACTGAGGAGAAGAGGGAAGAGGAGAAAAAGGAGGGAGCTTCAGAAGAGCAGCTAGCTGAAGGACTTGCAGCATTATTTGGATGAAGCTACACTTCTTTTAATTTATAGGTATAGGTCATCATAGTTAACATAATAAATTGCATTTAGCTTAATTATTTTGAGGAACTAAACCTCTATATTTGCATGTTTTCTCCTCAGATCTTCTTCATCTTTGCCCAGTTTTTGCATGAGTTCAGCTATAACTGCATCTAAGAAGACCATTGTGCAATCTTCAAAGAGTGTGCCCAAGGGAGCTAGAGGTTCATGAATCCCTAGAACTTGTCTAGCAAAATAATCTTCGACTGTGCTTATCTTGGTTCTTCCTGGAACTTCAACAATGATATCAGCCATTTTGGCTAGTGGTGAGTCTATATAGGAGGTTATGGCTATAACTATGGCTCCAACAGTTTTAGCAGCTTCTGTAGCAGCTACAATGAGTGCTGTTCTCCCGGAGCCTGATATCGCTACTACAATATCGCCTTGCTGAATAGGCGATACTATTGTATCCCCAAGGACATAGACATCGTAGCCCAGGTGCTTCAATCTCATAGCAAAAGCTCTGCCCACAAGGCCACTTCTACCAGCACCCATAACCAATACTCTCTTACCACTTCTATAGGCTTGCACCAAAACGTTAATCAATGCTTCTACCTGAGAACGCTTAAGCACAGCTAAAGAACTTGAAATAAAGTTTGCAATCTGTAGATACGCTCTATAAAAAGTTGGCAGAGATTCAACAAACTCAGGGCTACTCAGAGAACCACACCTCAAGAGTAGTTTGCAGAGGAAAAGGTAAATAAATATATCTAACGTCGATATTACCACAGTTTGGCGAAAAACTCAAAAATCCCAGCAACAATAAGGATTACTGGTAAGCCGCCGTAGCTCAGCCCGGTAGAGCGCCGGCCTTGTAAGCCGGTGGTCGCGGGTTCAAACCCCGCCGGCGGCTCCAAACAATTGAACAGTAAAGAAAACCATTTTCTATTTCTTTTCAACAAACTGATCTCACATTGCATGTGATGAATATCAGACATGCAATAATAAAACTCGTTGATTCTGTTCATTGGTCTGAAGTATATCACTCACAAGGCTTTTGCATGTGAGAAGCGTAGACAAATTGCACTAGCTTTTCAGGGTACTTGGAGTAATGCTTGTCGTCCTCGCTCAAAAGGTCTTCATACCTAGCTTCAGAGATCTTTAGCTCTTCAAACTTTGGATATATGAACCTCACTACTTCCCTTAATATCACTTGTATCATTATTCTCCAGGAATCACCATGCATTGTTTTAGGCTGTGACAGAGCTGACGATAAGTTTAGATAGTTGTAAACAGCTGTAGATACCTGGCTCTATAGAATAATGTTTAAACATCTCTACACACCACCATAAGCTCTCGGATGACCCACACTGTGACGACCCAGAAACTCAGATGAAAGCATCATTATGTTGGGCTCAACAGGCATCCATGAAGCTTGTGAACCCCCCGTAAAGGTGCAATTTCACAAACATGTTTAAATGGTTACAGCTATTCACAAATATCGAAAGTGGGGAAACGCTTTCATCTAAGTTCTGTTATTGCTACTTAGTAACAATCTATGTGGTGGCTTTAAGTTATGTGGGTTCTGTATATATGGGTATGTGTATTGGTGAATAATAGCTAAGGATTATTTATAATTCAAGGTTATTGGTGTTTGAATTTGTTTGAGTTTTAAATTCTGGTCGTTGTAGTGTTATACTGGGCTTTAGTATGCTGATTGTAGCATTAGATCCCCCGCAAAATGTTAATGTTTTGGAGTGGATTGAATATAGGTATAACTTGCTTAAACCATATGTTCAGGGCTTCAAGATAGGATTGCCAGCGATTTTGGATGTGGGTTTACAATCTATAGGCAAGATATTTCAGGGTTATGCAGGGCTTTTGATAGCGGATTTGAAGTTGGCTGATATAGGAGATGTGATGAGCTTTTCAGCTGAGCGTGCACAATTGCATGGTTTTAATGCAGTCATAGCACATGCTTTTGTGGGGTATGAGGGGGCTTTGGACAAATTGGGTAAGCTTTGTAAAGAAAAAGGATTGAAATTGATACTGGTTATCTCTATGTCGCATAAAGGTTCTCAGGAATACATTGATAGGCATGTTGAGGAATTCGCAGATCTTGCCAAGAGGATTGATGCATGGGGGCTTGTGGCACCAGCCACTAGACTCAACGTTTTAAAGAAGATTAGAACGCTTATTGGCAAAGATGTAAAGATATTGGCCCCTGGTGTAGGAGTACAAGGGGCTGAACCAGGAATAGCCATATGCAGTGGAGCTGATTATGAAATTATTGGCAGGGCTATAACATATACAGAAAATGTTTTAGAAAGTGCTTTTAAGGTGATAGAGCAACAGAGAAACAGGGTTGCAAGATGTCGTGGCTTGCTGTAGAGCTCTATAAACATGGTATGGTAAAGATAGGAAGCTTTAAGCTTACATCAGGTCTTGAAAGCCCATATTACATTGATCTTAGGCAATTGTATAGCTATCCAGAGCTAAGGAATAGGGTTGTAGAGGAACTTATAAAAAGATTTGAGGTTATTACACGTTGTGATGTAGTTGTGGGTATCGCTACAAGTGGACTAGTGTTAGCAACTCTTATAGCTGTAAGACTAAATAAACCATTGTCATATGTTAGAATTGAACGAAAAGAACATGGGACGAGATCCCTAGTTGAGGGAAATGTTTCAGAAAAAGCTGTTGTTATAGTAGATGATGTTGCAACAACTGGAGGATCGCTAGAACATGCTGCAATAGCTTTGAAAAGCTCTAGAGCAATTCCTCTAGCAGCTGTGACAGTTGTTGATAGAGAGCAGGGAGCGAGGCAAAGACTTAAGAGTATTGGAATAGAGCTACATAGTCTCATTACATCGAGAGAAATATTTGAATCTCTGCATTCTGCTAAGCTCATCACCACTGAAGAGTATGAGAAGATCATGAACTACATAAATGGAATAAGAACAGAAAGTAATAGAGAGTAAAATGAAGTTATTTTGGGTATTAATGAAAGCCGGAGAGCTTATAATTCGTTTCAAATCAATGTTTATGGCGGGTTTCAGTGAAAGAAACCACGTTTTATCACCATGACGTACTATCAATGCTTGATTTCAGAAGAGAAGATCTAGAACTGTTATTCAACTATACAGAGGAAATGCATAAGTACACTAATACAAAGCTAAGTTTGCTCCTAGGCAAGGTAGTTTCCCTAGCATTCTTCGAACCATCAACTAGAACTAGGCTTAGCTTTGAAGTTGCAGCAAAAAGGCTTGGAGCAGACGTGATTTCTATTACAGGTGAGGAAAGCCTTAGCATAAGTAAGGGAGAGAGCTTAGCTGATACCATCAGGATGCTAGATACATACTCAGATCTAATAGTGATTAGGCATAGATATGAAGGTGCTGCAAGGTATGCAGCTGAAATAGCTGAGCACCCTGTGATAAACGCTGGTGATGGTAAGCAGCATCACCCAACACAAGCAATGATAGATCTCTACACTATTAAGAAGCTATTTGGTACAATAGATGGTCTTAGCTATGGTGTTCTTGGGGATCTGCGCTATGGCAGAGCCTCAACATCTTTCATATATGGGCTAACACTGTTTAAGCCGAAGAAACTCTACTTAATATCTCCAGAAAGTCTGAGGGTGAGGGAAGAGGTGTTACAGGTTTTGAAGGAACGTGGAATAGTTTTTGAGGAGAAGAGAAGCCTAGGCGAGGTCATAGGAGAGCTCGATGTTCTTTACGTAATTAGGATACAAAAGGAGAGAATACCAGATCCAATGGAATACGAGAAAGTCAGGGGTTCCTACAAAGTTACTCTAGACTTGTTAAAATATGCTAAAAAGGAGTTGAAAATATTGCATCCCTTGCCAAAGGTTGATGAAATCGATGAGAGAATAGATAACACGCCCTATGCTGCATACTTTATTCAAGCAAAGTATGGTGTATCTGTACGCATGGCACTACTAGCTCTGGTTTTGGGTGCTGAACCTTGAGTGAAGAGCCAACGCTCGTTGTCTCGAAGATTAGAAGTGGCACAGTAATAGACCATATACCAGCAGGTAAAGCTCTAGACATAATTAGTGTTCTTGGCATTGCTGGGAAAGAGGGGCTGAGGATAGCCATACTTATGAATGTTGAAAGTAAGAAACTTGGGAAGAAGGATATAATAAAGATTGAAGGGAGAAGACTTTCACCAGAAGACGTGAGTGCCATAGCGCTCATAGCCCCCACTGCAACAATAAACATAATTGAGGATTTTGCAGTTGTAGAGAAATATAAGGTAATGGTACCCAACATAGTTATGGATGTTTTGGTGTGTCCCAATCCTACATGCATTTCTAATAAGAAGGGTGAGGCTATTAGAACAAGGTTTAGGCTTACATCAAGAGATCCGCTAAAGCTGCAGTGCGAGTACTGTGGCACCATAATCTCAGGTGATGAGGTGGTGAGGCTTGTTATTAGAAAAAGATGAAAATAAAATACCAAGATTTTCCTTTAGACCATTTAAAATCATTGAAAATATACAGATAGCATCCAATACATTCCTATTGGTCGTGGAATCTGCAAACTCCTTAGACCATTTCAGTGCTAAACCATTCAACTTCTTTAATATATGGGTACCAAGGGTAGATGAAATACCACTTAGTATTGCATATCAGAATGGAAAGAGGTTGTTTTTTCTATATAAGCTAAGAGGTCTAGGTACAAAAACGCTGGCCCAACAAAAGGTAGGGAGCTTTATAGGCATCAAAGGTCCTTTAGGCAGAGGATTCGAGCCTAAAAGGAGTGAAAAGTGGCTCATTGTAGCAGGAGGTATAGGAATAGCGCCAATACCCATGTTAATCAAGAGAGCCCTTGAACTTGATGCAAAGCTTGATATTTTTTGGGGTGTGAGGGTAAGCACAGAGTTCTTTGATATTGCAAAGATTTTTGGTCTTCCAAACGAAGCTTGGAGTATTGTAAGAGTATCAGAGGATTGCATGGCGGATTTTTGTGGCCTAGTAATAGACGCTATTAGGAGTGTTAATGTAGATAAATATGATGGTATTATAGCAATAGGTCCTCAAGAAATGCTGAAGACGTTTTGCAAGCAATATGGCGAAAGCAGGGAAAATACTTATGTATCTCTTGAGACTATAGTCAAGTGTGGAATGGGGATTTGTGGCTCATGCTATATAAGGGAGTCTGAAAAGCTCTTGTGTGTAGATGGCCCTGTATTTAGATGTAGTGAGGTGGCAAAGCAGCTTGAGGGTGCTTCTGCTTAATGCATTTTTCAATGGTAGGAAAGAATCTCTTACAGTAGTTGTAAATGAACATGGTTTTGTCTCAAAGGTTAAGGTAGGCATATACAAAGATTTGTGTAGAGATGCTGAATGCGTTGATCTTACAGCTTATGGCTTAGCAGTACCAGGATTCATAGATTTGCATGCACATTTACGCGGACTCGATTTATCTTATAAGGAAGATGAGATAAGCGGATCAAAAGCAGCAGCTAGAGGTGGGTACACAGCCATAATTGATATGCCTAATACTATTCCGAGAATAGACCATGTAAAGGCTTTGGAGCTAAAGCTAGAGAGACTATCGAAAGGATGCTTTGTAGATTTTGGTGTTTCTGTAGCACCTCCACAAAGTGGAGATATAGAGGAACTGAGGAAATTGATTGAGAGACCCGAGGTTATGGTTATTGGCGAGATATTTCCTGAAGATCTACACCTACTACAGGTAGTTATAAAAGCAGTTGAAGTGACGAAGGTTCGAAAGGTTGTAATGATACATCCAGAATCTGTTGAATTTGTTGACGAATGTGAAAAAGGATTACGATGGATCTGCAGACCTTTAGAGGCTGAGGTAGGTGCGATAAGCTTTGTTAACAAGATTGTTGAACAATATGGGGGTTCTAGGCTAAAGATACATGTAACCCATGTTACAAATCCTATGTCACTTATCTATGCAAAGCATTTTGGATTTACTGTAGATACTGCTCCACATTACATATATCTCTCTTCTGATGATGAATTTGAAAAAGGATGCATAGCAAAGGTGAATCCTCCTCTTAGGCATAGTACTACAAGAGATGCTATGCAATACTATATAAAATACCTCGATGCTGTGGCAACGGATCATGCTCCACATTCTATTGCTGAAAAACAGGTGCAGTTCTCAAAATGCCCTTCAGGTATATCGTCCATCGAAATAGCCTCCTCTCTTGTGCTAAACCTAGTTTCAAAAGGTGTAATTGAATTGCAGGACGCTATAAGGCTCCTTTCAATAGGTCCTGCAAAAATCTTGGAAATAGGTGAGAAATGGGGGTGCTTCAAACCCAAGTGCATAGCTAGCTACACTGTTATAAATCTTGATAAAGAGTTTACTATAGACTCCTCAAAATTCTATTCCAAGGCGCAGTTTACACCTTATGAAGGTATGAAGATTAGGGGAGTTGTTGAAGCAACTATAGTGAGAGGTACATTAGCTCAGCTCGATGGTGAGATCATGACTGCAAAACCTCTGGGAAAACCCCTTGGGGATCTAATATGGCACTAAATAGACTCGCCCTTATGACATCCTTAGCTGGTATAGAGCTTAGGCATCCACTTATGAATGCAAGCGGGTTCTTAGGCTACACTAGAGAGCATGTGCACAGGCTTGCAAGTTATGGACTATCAGCCATTGTTACAAAGACTATTACACCTTATGCTAAGGAAGGCTATGAGCCGCCAATAATAGTAGCCTTGCGTAATGGTGGTCTACTAAATGCTGTCGGTCTTGAAAATCCTGGCAAGAAATGCATAGCGGAACTCGTAGAAGAGGCTAGGAAGATCAATGTGCCGTTGATTATCAGCGTTGGTGGTAGGAATGAAGAGGAGTTTGTGGAAGTTGCTATAGAAGCTGAGGAGAATAGTGCAACAGCAATAGAGCTGAATTTAAGTTGCCCACATACAAAAGGCTATGGACTTGAAATAGGTTCAGATCCCAATAACGTGTTTAGTGTTGTGAAAGCCGTTGCCTCAGTTACGAGAATACCGGTAATAGCTAAGCTGGGTCTTTCAGACAGAGTTGTGGAGTCCGCTGGAAAAGCTTTGGAGGCTGGTGCAAAGGGATTAACTTTGATAAACACTGTTAAGGCCATGGCAATAGATGTGCATACCTTAAAGCCTATTTTAACAAATATTTTCGGTGGTTTATCCGGACCTCCAATACATCCCATAGCTGTGAGGGTAGTGTATGAAGTGTTTAAGGAATATAGATCAGAGATAATTGGATGTGGTGGGGTATCCTCATGGATTGATGCAGCAGAGTTCATAGCAGCAGGTGCAAAAGCCGTACAAGTAGGTACGGCACTAGCTTTGGCAAATAATCCGCAAGACCTTGTAAGTAACATTTTGCAGGGATTGCAGCACTGGCTTGAGCTACACGGCTATAAGGTTGTTGAGGAAGCTGTAGGGTCTGCACATAGAGTGTGAATCTTTATGGTAGAGAACAATACAATAGTCAGAATTCAATGTAGAGACAGAGAAAACTGGATAAAGCTAATTAAAAAAGGCATGGTCAACGCTATAGACTTGTGTTTAGAGCTATATGAAGAAGATGAAATTAGGGAATTGAACAATGTATTGAAACATTCTAACAAGTTTCTACTAGTCCATGCCACACCCATTATTAGTGTAGTACTTCTACTCATAGGGCGCGTAACAACACTTTTTCAGGAAATCTATAACATTGAAACAGAACTTACTTTAAATGACAAGGCAAGCTCCATAATAAAAAACTTTTCAATAAATCAAGATAGTGACATAGAAATTATTACAAAAATATTGAGTAAAGCAGTAAGCACTACACTTAAAAATACCTCCGTAAATGTTATCGTCAAGCATCATAAAGAAAACATCGTAGCTGTTAGAGCAAATGGAATAACATATAGTGGTAAAAAAAGACTGTATAATCTCGTGGCTAACCTAATTACCGAATACAATCATATACAAACATTTTCAAACATATTAATTGAATTGTTAGAGCATATCACAACTATTTTAAGAGGATTTCTAACACCACTCAATTTAGGAAAAGTTGAAGGATTATATACAATAATTATGGCAAAAATGTTTGAGAAATCATTAATAGAGATAGGAGAAATGACATGGAAAACTATTTAAAAATAAAATCTTATTATCGCTATAATCTTCATACACACTAAATCTGACCTCCTCCCCACCCTTGAAGTACGGGGGGTTCCCTTTAAGCGGCTCACAGGTTCCCCACATCTATTTGGGGCTACATCTGTCATCTGAGGGGTATTCAGGGGGTCAGAGCTCTCCACATCTCTATGTGGTTGCCAACCCCGCATCCATGTGCTTAGGGGCAATCAAAGCAGCTAAAACAAGAAACACACCTTATAAACCTCTCTATCCATCCCCACATTAAAAAGCGAGGCTTTCAGTTGCAAAGGTTTGTGAGAAAATAATGACATAAGTCTTATTGATTATGTAATATATCTTTCTCATGCTCATCTCTAGTCTCAGGATGTAGAGGCTTAGGCAAAAGTGATGATAATTGTTCCTAAATGCTTTATGTGGATAGAGTGTGACAGTTGATAAATGTTGAACTTCCTAAGCCAAGTTATGTTATTGTTATATCAACTACT
>JAPWTX010000004.1 GCA_028275825.1 Ignisphaera sp.
AAGTTTTTTGACTGTGAAAACGCGTAAAGCCCTTGGGGAAAGTACTCTAAGTAGTCGCATTTCCAATGAGGTTCAAGGATTTCTTCTGATTTAATTATCTTAGCATATAGAGAGATCTCCCCTGTATAAATACCTATTAGCATGTCTATTTCTTTTAGCTTTCCTAATAACAAGATGCAATTATATGTCTTTTCTATCATAAACACTTTTTCGAACCCCATTTTCAAGAGGAGATCTTTCACCACTTCTACATCAATAGCCATAGTTTCACCACTTTGGTTATTATAGGAAACACTTTAATATTTCTTTACATCTCTCTTAACATGCATTTCAATGAGATGACCTAAACATGCTTAGCGGTATTGCACTGAAGTATTATAGGATGCTGAGAATCCCCGCTACTACTTCTCGGAAGTATCACATTTTGTACCCAACAATCTTTCTTTTAATCATCATAGCTGATGCATATCCTATGCTAGTCTCACGCCACATTGAATTGATGGAACTAGCAGAGCTCGTTTTCCTACACTTTGTTGCTATATCAATTCTTTTACTATCATTAAGAGCCGGTATAAGGTACATGAAACTTAGGCAAATAGCCAATGCGATATTCTTTTTAATTGCTCCTGGCATACCTTTAGAGTTTATTTCTTCAGCACTTAAGATCTATGGCATTGTATATGCCGCAATTCCTATTATTGGAACAATAACATTAATCAATTTTATGGGTTTCTATAGAGGAACTGCATATACAGTAGCATTGTCTCTTCTAATTCAAGTACTTTTTGCACTTAAAGACAGCCTTATGTTTGTTACTATATTGAGATTTGTAGCTGTAGTAATTTTGTTCTTGTCCTCTTTCTTATTTGTAAATTCTATAAAGAGATATGCAGACATAAATGTTTTTGAAATATCGAATTCATGGATAAAGTTCATGTTTACAGGAAATAATGCTGAATTTGAAGAGATGCTTGATAGAATAGGTGAAGAACGTGATCTTAGTATCAGAGTGCTGTTCTTTGATAGAAGTAAGGATAGTATTGCTTTAATTGTACCAACAATACATTTTGGTCCTTATAAAACACTTGGAAGCACATACTTTCCATACATGTTAGAAGAAACACTTGAAACACATTCTATAAAGGCATTTATATTGCATGGCACAGGCTCACACGAATCTAACTTAACTAGGAAGATATATGGTGATTATCTAGCTAAGGAAATTTTACAAAAACTAACTAGTATAAAAGTTAATGAGAATTCTGATTTGGAGCAGCTTTATGAACCTTTCAGAGCCTTTAGTTCTTTAAGAGAGGCTCTATGCTTGCACACGGAATCCGCTGCCTTCTTAATAATATCTTCTCCTGTCATGGGGGGCGATGACCTGCCTTACGAGCTCCAGTTAGAGGCCGAAAAAATTGCTAACATATATGGCTTTAAGGATGTTGCAGTAATAGATGCGCATAACGTTGAAGGGAGAAGAGAGCTTCAGACCCGGGCATTTGAGCCCCTTATCAAGGCAGCTCTTTCTGAAAGGGGTTCTATCTGTAAAGAGCTCAAAGTAGGTTATGGAGAGGAAAATATTGAGGAGTTAGTTAGAGGTATTTGCACGAGAAGAGTAAAGGTATTGACAATAAAATGCAATGATAATCTCTATGCCTTAATATACATATATGGCAATAACGCTAAACCTGGTGTTAGAGATTCCTTGAGGAAGATTGCTCTTATGAGAGGATTTAAAGATGCTGAGGTTGTGACGCTAGATGACCATACATGTGCAGGAGTTGTATTCGATACACCTTACTATACTGTAGAGCTTAATGATGCCTTGCTGAAATCTGTAGAAAAAGCCTTGATAAAATCCGTACAGGATTTAAGAACGGCGAAGGTTAAGGTCTTGCGCTATAATTTTAGAATGCGAGTAGCAAGTGAGAAAATCTTTAGATTGCTGGAAATAGCGACAGGAATAGGTTCAGCGATTTTAGGTTATTTAAAAACTGTGATACCTTTGCTGTACATTTCATGGATAGCCATCACTATATTAATGAAGATATTCATACTGTGAACTTTAATACCCAATTTGTTTGCTATATGCATTTGCTTACAAAATGAATGTTATACCTTATATAAATTAGTTCTCGGCAAGAATATTAAAGGGATTAAGATTATGAGTATATCCATAGAGAGTGTAGCTCCTGTTATAGGTCAAACAATAACTGATGTCTATGGGAGAAAAGCAGGTGTTTTAGTAGGTATTTATAGTGATATTGATGGCAAGGTAACGGCTATAGAAATTATGATAAATGATTCTCAGTATGAGACTCTGCCTAGTGAACGCCTTGAGTATGGAGTTGATGGGCTCAAAATTTTGCCTGAGTGGCTTGTAGAAGCTAAGAAACTTGAAAGAAAGCTTGACATCTTAAAAAAGAGGTTTAAAGCTACTGAAGAGCTTTACAAGAAGAATCAAATACCTGCACATGCTTATCGAGAACTTAAAGACAAGTTCTCAAAAGAGGTTGAGAAAGCTAAAGTTGAAATAAAGAATATCAAGGATGCATTGCGTAAAAGAGTATATGAAATTGAAAACTTTGTTATTCACATAGAGAAGGCTATGACCCATCTTATGGTGAATTATACTGCTGGTGAGATACCGGAAAACGGCTTCAAGATCTCTGCAGATCTCATGAGATTTGCTAAACAGTCTACTCTTGAGGAGAAGAAAGACATAGAGAAACATGTAGCTCTAATCGAGAAACTTGAGCAGGAATTAACCTCAGTTACAGCTAGTGGTGTAGAAGAACAAACACTTGTTCCACCAGCACAAGCTGCAGCACCAACCCCTGCTACTCCACTATCAGTTAAGGTTGTTAGCTAACATCCAAAGCAGCATAGTGATGCTAGATGGCAATAGCACCCGCTGGAATTCTTGATCACTTCGCAAAAATACTTTCATTATCATCTCGTAAAGATCCTCAGAAAGGTGCTTTGATATACATAGTTTCTTCACTATCAGATCTTAAGATAAAGCTGGAAGAGATTAGAAAAAGACTTAAGGAGAGAGACGACGAGCTTTTGTCGAATGCTGTTAAGGCATTGAATGTAAATGATAGAGAAAGGGCAGCTATATATGCATCTGAAATAGCCGAAGTCAGAAGGTTGATAAAATATGTTCAGATGGCTCTACTTGCTGTGGAGAGATTGCTAGAGCGCATGAAGACAATGAATATAGTGAATGATATAAGAGTGCTTACCACAACAATTGGTGTATTGAACCAGCTTAAAACAATGTTTGCCAATACCATGCCAGAACTTGCAGCTACTCTTGACACAATTGTAACGAATGTGAATGCTATAGTGGCACAGACACAAACACCAGAATTGAATGTGAATGTTGCTAACGTATCTAAGGAGGTTGAGGATATACTGAGGGAGATAGAGCATCAAGCTGATGAAAAGATAAAACACAGTCTATCGCCCATACCTGTTCAACTAGAAAACGTTATGTCACAGCAGGTAACACGAGATGTTTTAAATCATGGCAAAGTCGTGGAGAACATGACATCAGTTGGCATAACCATGCCCACATCATATGCAAAAACTTATAAGCCAGGGGTTGCTGTCTTTGATAGTGGCATCGAATATCAGATATATAACTATATTGTTGCTAATAGAGGTCTAATTAAAGTTGATGAATGTGCCACAATTTTTGGACTCTCAAAAGAGGACATCATAGCTATATTAAAGCGTCTTGAACAGAAGGGTCTGATAAAACTAGTCACATAATTTTTCTCAATTTAGACACTTGAACATTATTTATTGGTGGATGATGTGAGTGGAGGTCGTGAATATTTAGAGGCCTTAGCGAGAAAGTATGTTCATGAGGCTATGATTAATGAGAAAGTTGGTAATAAAGTTGATGCAGCTAAGAATTACAGAAAAGCTGCTGAAATCATTATGATGCTGATAAATAATTACAAAAACGATCCTATGGTCTACATATATAAGAATGTAGTTGAAGGATATATTAGAAAGGCTAAGGAGTTGGAGGAGGAATCAAAAATCTCAATATCTGTTGGAGGCGAGAAAGAGGAGAGAGAGGAGACTGATGAAGCAATTGTAAAGAACTATATACTTATTGAAAAACCTCCAGTTAGATTTGAGGATGTAATAGGGTTAGATGAGGCAAAGCAGGCTATAATTGATGCTGTGGTTTATCCAACGAAAAGACCAGATCTCTTTCCATTGGGTTGGCCCAGGAATATATTATTATATGGTCCTCCAGGCTGTGGCAAAACATTGCTTGCAGCTGCAGTAGCCAATGAAATTGATGCTGTTTTCATGCAGATTGACGCTGCAAACCTAATGTCTAAATGGCTTGGTGAAGCAGAGAGAAAAGTAGCTGCAATTTTTAGGTATGCAAGAAATGTGGGTGTCTCAAAGCCTGTAATAATGTTTATTGATGAGGCTGATAGCCTTCTTGGCGTTTATGAACATGAAATAGGGGGAGAAGCCAGGGTAAGGAATCAGTTTTTAAAGGAGCTTGATGGTCTTGGTGATAAAGGGAAAAACTACTTCATATACGTTATAGCAGCTACAAATAAGCCATGGAGGCTGGATATAGGATTCTTAAGAAGATTTAATAAGCGCATCTACATACCACCACCAAATAAAGAGTCTCGAAAAAGCCTATTTGAATACTATTCCAAGCACTTTAAAATTGCTTCAGATGTGAATTTTGATGAACTTGCTGCGCGAACCGAAGGCTACTCAGCTAGCGATATTAGAGATATTGTTCTAGAGGCGTATTTAAGAACCGTCAGAGAGTTATTCAAATCAAATAAGGTAGACGAAAATCCAAGACCAGTAACAATGGAAGATTTCTTACAAGTTCTTCAGCGCAGAAAGCCTAGCATTAGCAATGAGATGATCAAGCTTTATGATGAGTGGGGCAAGAATTTTGGCTCAACAATTGCATAATATTTAGAAACTTTGTTTGAAGACATGAAGCCTTGCTTTGACCTCCTCATGTTATTCATCAAATTCGCTATAGGAGACAATTTCATTAATTGTGAAGGTTTATGGTTATTTGAATCCTTTTATAACATAAGAGCTATAAGTGTGTAAAGAGCTCATAAATTGTTAGAGCCTATGTTGCTGTTTTGAAAGAGTGGAAGACTTGAAATAGCTCATGGCAGCTTTTAAGGATTCTATGCTATCTTAAGCAATTGTTCTTGAGCAATGATTCTCTCATTTAGAGCAATTCTAAATAACATAAAATCGTGCCTATATGAAGCTTAAAACAGAGTTCGAGAAACGCTTGTAGTTTTCTATCTATGTATTTCCATATATTCTAGTAGTTCGGGTACATACTTCAGCACATCATCAATAGTAACGATTCCTAGGACCTTACCTGTCTTGTTAATAACTGGTATATGGCCGTGGCCCGTGCCTATCATTAGATTTATCACATCTTTGAGAAGTACATTAGGTTCTACTGCTGTTACAGGTCGAGATAGTATTTCTGTGACTTTTACATTATTTGGATCCAATCCTTTAGCTAAAACCTTTATTACAATGTCTTTTGCAGTTATGACGCCAAATACAATACCATTCTCGTCTACAACAATGAGGGATGCTATGTTATGCTTCTCCATCATCTTAATGGCTTCATACACAGTAGCATTTGTTGCTATGCATATTGGGTTTGGCACCATTATGTCAGAGACTTTTAACATTCTTCAAGCACCTTTTTGATTTCTTCACTTACAACTATTTTAGCTATTCTGCTCTTCCCTGGTATTTTAGCTCTTAATTCATTGACATCAAGAGCCTTTGCAACTACGTCTAATCCTCTTTTGCTCAATTCACTCAGAAACCTCTCTACAATCTCATCTATCTTCATATCTCCAGGTTTAATCACAAAATATGCCCCACATTTCTTTGCAATAGAGTCTTGAGACCCTACCACAATTCTGATAGTACAGCCTATCTCAGGCTTCAGTACTTCTATACCTACAGCAAGTTCCAAAATAACATCATGTATGTAATTCTTCTTTCCATATACCATAAATCCTCCACGTGGAAGATACTGGCCAGGAGGTGGAGAAAGTGATACTTGTGAGCCCTGCACCCAAAATACATCAACTACCTGTAGCCCTAATTTCCATGCTTTGCTATAGCATGCTGCAAGCAAAGCTGCCTCCCTTAATGATACTTCATCCACCTCTCTTCCACCAGTCTTAATGATTACAGCACTACCCCCATGTATATCTGCATGAAGTACTATATCCTTTTCCTCTAAAAACTTCCTGATTAAGTGAACATTTTGCTGTGAATCTCTTCCACCAAGAATTAAAAATCCTCTAGGGGTTATTGCCCAGTGAAACTTCTCATACCACTCCCTCGATCTATGTAACATCATTTCAATTGACTTCTTCTCTACATCAATCATTGACATCTTTTTATCTATTTCTTCCTTTAATCTCATCATTTCACCTTCAATTCTTTTTATATCCTTATTTACATCACTAAACTCTTTTCTATAACTATTGTACACGTCTATTAAGTTCATTTTAACATCAAGTTCAAGATCTGTATTCTCTATAACTACATGATACTTGCCACTAGACTTATCAAAGGTACTAATAAGATTACTGCACAAATCTAATTTGTCCCATCCTCGTTGTTTCACAACCTTCTGTACGCACTTATGTATATCCTCTAGTTCGAGATAGTGCTCTTCAAAAACCTTTAAGGCTTTTGACAAAAACGCACATTTATCTTTGTACTCTTGCAACCTCTTATCCATATCTTGTAACGTATGTTTTAGCTTTTCAATGCTATTGATTATGGAGCCTGTTCTTTCCCTCTGCATCAGTTCTTCAATACCATGAGCAAAGTATCTGTCAATGGCTTCATTAAATGATTGAAAAAATTTTATTTCGACGCCACTATATTTAGCAAGATGTGATGGTTTAAATGGGTAAAAACCTATTGGCGTATTTTGTAAATATGCAATGCAAGGCTCTGGTCTTTCAACTACATCTTTTAGTAATTTCTTCACATTTGCAGTAAGGCATTCTATCATATGTTTGTCTACATTTTCATCATAACTACTCTTCACACCACATAGATACAGAGCTGCTTCCACAACTTCAGGTGGAAGCCCTAAAATCTTTACAAAATATGACACTACATTCTGCCTCTTCTCAATAACGTCCTTTATAACCTTCTCTACATCTACACTCTCTATATCTGCCTCCCATAGCTTTGGTGGAAATTGATATTTTTGCTTAGGGGCTATAACCCTGTCTTTCATTCTCTTGTTTTCCAATGCAATTATTATCTCCATATCAGAATTCGTTAACACTATTGTCCCTCTTGGAAGAAGCTCAACAATCAATTTTTTCTCTACATTACCACATCTCAATGTAAAAATAACTACTCTTTCTTTATCATATTGACTAATATCAGCTACTCTGCAATCCCTAACATGCCTTCTCCAAATATCCATTACACCTTTTAATACGCTGAGACTTACTTGCATATCTGTCAAAGAGATTCTCTTCCCAGGTTCTACAATGAGGTGATTAATCTGCTTCCCACTTTTCTTAAGTCTTAGCACTACCAATTTTTTTGAATACATATATACATTGTCAATAAATGACCCTACAATGTTGCTTCTTTGTTCATTGAGCCACACGCTTATATCTAGCCAACTCATAGACTTCTTCTGGCGAGTACTTAATGAATCTTCAGCAGAGCCAGGCCATTGACTCATTAGAGCTCGACCTGCGCCTTAAACTCATAGCTATAAGAGGTCTATACGGCCTTTTTACAGCTATATTAGTGCATATTACATCAGTACATATGTTGTACCAATCTCTCTTAATATATTTAATGGGCTCTGCTCTAGCACCTTACTTTACATGGACACTAGTATTTCTTTTTTACATCCCCAGCATTATAATTGCTAAGATGCTTAAAGCTAAAAAAGGCTTTGATCTGTATTTCAGGGGGCTTTCAGTATACTTTGTTTTATTCGTCTTGACACATATTCTGATCTCTAGCTAAAACCTTAGTCTCATATACAGGAGTGTGCTCAACAATTATTTTGAAATATTCTTCGGGAAGCAGTATTTTACCTTCATCATTTATAGGAAATGCGTAAGGTAATTCTATCTCTAACTCAACGGAGGAACCCATTTCCCTCCTAATCTTCAAACCAAATACATACTTCACATCACTCACTTCTTTTCCACACTCAATAAGTTTTAGAACATATACTGCTCCTGCTATTGTATACTGAAGTTTTCCTATGTTCCTTGCAAGTGCATTTGGCAATCTTGAAGTTATAAACCTTTGTGTTCTCCCGCCAGGTGGATGAGACCCCATTATACCGCCTATAATAACATATCCGGCTTTCTTCAATTCATCTGGTTTAAGTGGGGTGCTTGCTTTAGGATCCAAAACTATGACATCTGTTCTATCCCTCAATAGCTCTGTTGCAGATTCTTTAATCACTATGCCAAACCTTTTTAATGTTAGCTCATGCTTTTGCTTTTTCACATTAGTGAACATAACTCTTCCTTCATATAATTTTGATGCAATTTCATATTCTTTCAAAAGCCACTTATTTAAGCAAGGCTCTAAATGTTCTATAATGAGCATAAACATCTGTTATATCCTCATTCTTATAAGTTTCATCATAAAAACTTTTAAATTGTAATTAGATAGTGTGAAGCTGTAAGGCTGAACACAATGGTTGTAGCACAGCAGAGAATAACATTAACACCTCTAAAGGTATTGAGGGGCGCTATGAATAAAACAGTTCTAGTTAAGGTCAAGGAAAATACTGAATTTGTTGGAAAACTCATTATGACAGACCCAACAATGAACGTTGTCTTGGAAGAGGCAACAGAGTACAAAGATGGAGGTGCAGAGGTGGTTGCAAAGTATGGCAAGATACTGGTTAGGGGAAGTCAAATACTATATATATGTGTAGACTATACAGAGGCGCAGCTAAGGCAAGCCTCAACATAGTGAAGTGCTATGAAAAGGTTGCGGTTGCCTAGCACTTGCCCAATAAACTTTGAGTTCTCGGTTGATAATATCGATTGCAAAGTGTGTAAATATTTTGATGTTTGCTTCAACATTTTTACAAAAGCTGAGAGGCTAAGTAAGAATATTGGCAGTAGAAAAGGTAAGTAATAAAAAATGTTTTAGCATCATTACTAATTCCTTTCCATGGTATGAATTAGTTCAGATCAAAGGTAAATATAAGAATATAAGTATATAAGCCGCAACATAAGTTAAAATGGCTAAAGATAGTTGTGGAGAGGGGTTATGACAAATATTAGCGTGTCTGAGTACAGATGGGTAGGTGTTGAGAATCTTGATGTTGAAATTGTTGAGAGAAAGGGTGTTGGACATCCGGACTACATGGCCGATGGAATTGCTGAGGCTGTAAGTAGGGAACTAAGTAAGTATTACATTAAAAGGTTTAATACAATACTTCATCACAATGTGGATAAAGTTCTTATCGTTGGAGGACAAGCTCACCCCACATTTGGTGGAGGAGAGGTTCTGCAACCAATATACATAGTTGTATCAGGCAGAGCATCATCATATATTAAAACAAGAGATGGTTTAGAATTCATACCAATTGGAACTTTAGTACTAAAAGCTGCTAAGAATTGGATTAGAGAAAACTTTAGATTTTTAGATCCCGAAGAACACGTGGTCGTAGATTATAAAATTGGGCATGGAAGTGTGGACCTAGTTAGTCTCTTTGAATTGGGTTTGAAGAGAGCTCCACTATCAAATGACACTAGTTTTGGCACTGGTTTTGCACCGCTATCTACTTTAGAAAGCACTGTATATGGTGTTGAGAAGTTTTTGAATTCAAAAGAATTGAAAAGTATATTGCCTGTTGTAGGTGAAGATGTAAAGGTTATGGGACTTAGGGTAGGTAAGAAGATTAGACTTACTATAGCCATAGCCATGGTATCCAGATTTGTTAGAGATAGAGATGAATATTTATCGCTTAAGGACGCTATAAAGGATAGAATACTTGATTATATGGCAAAGAGGGTTTCTGATCATGATGTGGAGGTGTATATCAATGCAGCTGATAAGCCCGAGGAAGGCATATTCTATCTCACCGTAACGGGTACTTCTGCCGAACATGGAGATGATGGTGCTACAGGAAGAGGTAATAGAGCAAACGGACTTATAACACCGATGAGGCCTATGAGCTTAGAGGCCACGGCAGGTAAAAATCCTGTAAGCCATGTTGGTAAGTTGTACAATGTTATAGCAAATATCATTGCCAATAGAATTTATACTGAGGTTAAAGGCGTTAAGGAGGTTTATGTAAATGTATTAAGCCAAATTGGTAAGCCTATAAATGAGCCTCAAATCATTGATATAAAGATAGCGCCGCTGGAGAATCTTACATCTAACATGGTTAATGAGGCTAAATCTATAGCTGAAGAAACCATTAATAAAGTCCATGAACTAACATATGATATTATAGAGAATAGAATTCAGCTCTTTTGAAGTAGCTCTTTATATAAATTCCTTCTGTAATCCTCAATTATTTCCCTCATCCTCTTTAAGTTGATAGACTCCTTTTCGCGCTTCTTATGCATATACTCAATTAGTTCATGTAACGCTTTTGCCACGACGTCTACAACCTCATTTTTATTGAATATTGCTATATCTTTGAATATTGCTAAGGGTTGAAGCTTTCCACATATAGTGCCAACTCCAAGCTCCAATAATTTGCTATTCATTTCCTCTGAACATTCACTTAATATCAGTATCAAAGGTCTTTCCATTTTTTTCAACTTATCTAATTCGATAAAATTTTTTAGTGTAAAGATGACGTTTGCTTCTCCTATGCGAACAGCTTCGTAGAATTCCATGTCCTTAGCCACAGGTATTAGAACTAGTTCTCCACTTGCAATACCTTTAAGAAATTCGCTTACATTTTCTCTCTCCTTAATATATTCCCTCAATTTATCTTCAAGTGTTGATATATATGTACGTAGTTGTTTGATCTGCTCCCTTAGTTCATTGATTGTTCTATCTCTTATAACTTCAATATCAACTGTGTTTCTAAATTCAAATCTTCTCTCAAATTCTAGATCTTGAAGCCTGTCTTCCAACTCAGCTATACGTTTCTTTAAAAGCTCCCTCTCTTTAATTAATTCACTTAATTTCTCTTCCAATAACTTTACCTTATCATTATAGTCAATAGTGTTGGTAATGTTGCGAAGCAGGGTTGTTCCAGGAGTTGTATCTGTAGAGTAGTAAATGTTTTTCAAATGTTCTTCAATTGCATACTCTATGGCTTCATTAACTGTCTTTCCCTTTAATATCTGCAATTTAATGTCGTCTACATCTACATCTAAGCCTAGCTCACTAATCTTCCTCTCAACTTCAATAAGCTTTTTCTCAAATGCTTTGTATGCTCTTAGTGCAGCTGCTAATGCATCTCTTTCATGTGTAGTTCTAATCTCTATTGTTAAACCTCTTTTAAGAATCCAGTTTATTAACTCTTCTTTATCTTCAACTGCCAAGCTTTTTTGTGGTGCATATAGCTGTAATCCAAGTATGGATGCTATTTTCTTGACGCTATCAGGTGGGGGATTTTTATCTGTAGCAATGAGAATAGGCGTTCCTATTGCATACACTTTATTTATTATGGATAGTTTATCGAACTCCTTCGATGAAAATGTATAGCATTGCTTAAGCGAAAGATCTACTACTGCTATGCCTGTTTCTATGCCAGGATCTATGCCTACTATAACGGGTTTTTTAGCCTGCTCCTTGTCAACAAATTGTACTGTTGTAAATTCAGGTTTTATAAGAATCCTTATATCGTTGCCATGAAACGGCTTTACAAATCTCTTAACTGTTGTAATGTCTGCGTAAGCCACCAACACTGCACCTTCTAATCCCCCTCTACCCCTCTTAAGAATTATATCATAAAATATCTGAGCTTCGTCAAGCCTCTTTCTAATCTCCTTTACAGCCCTAAGTATAGCTGTCCTCATTCCACGGGCAAAGATGTTAGCCCTGCTTCCACCTGATCCTGGAGACCTAGCCCTAGACACTAAAATCTTGGTCTTAGTTCCCACACCTCTAACAATAGTGCCCACATTGTTAAGTGCAAGCACAGCACAAATGTATGCTGTTTGTAAAGGCTTTGGCTTTGAGCTTACACTTATCCCAACTTTTTCTGCTTGTTTCAGTAAATCTGCATATCTTCCATTTTCTAGCGTAACTTGGTATATTAGTGCATTTTGCGGAAAGAGCTCAAAAATTTTACCTAGATACTTCTTTGTAGGTGCAAGCTCAAAGATGTTATCTATCCCTATCTTATCAACCTTAAACTCCCATGCTATTCTAATAAGACCCTTCAGAGGAACTTCAATAGATTCATAAAGAACGTCTAGGTTTTCATTAATTATTACAGTTGCATAAAGTGGTGGATTGGATTGTGAAAGTGGGCTTCCCTTAACTATATCTATACCCATTACCTTCATAATATCACTATACTTAGCTTGAAGTACTCTTTCCCTCTACTATGTATTTTATAACTTCATTTAAATCCTTATCTACTCTAAATTTTCTTCTGAAAAATTTCAAAACGTTTTCAACATCTCTCCTGAGAACTTCGTATGCCTTGGGCTCTGCTGTTGAAACATATTGAGGCCAGTCTATTATGTAGCTCTTCATGTCCTCTAAATCTATCACAACATTGTACTCACTAAGATCGCCATGAACAATGTTTGCCTTGATATAAGCCTCTTTAATGATGTCTATTATTTGTTGCAATATTTCTTCAGGATTATCAAACTGTGTTACAGCATACAAGTCTCTCCCAGGTATATACTCTATAACGACCGCATGCAGAGCCCCTCCATAAAGTTTTGGAACACCGTCCACAGAGTGCTTATTTAGTATTGTTAGTGCTTCTCTTTCCCTCCTACCAGATACTATGCTCTTCACTAGCCATGTTACACCTCCAACATCATTACCATAACTCCTCATCTTACTTATATTTCTAAAGCTTTTCCAAATTCTATAAAACTTTACAACTACGATACTATCATCTTCAGAAATGCCAATATATAACTTGCTTTCTTTGCCAGTTCCAATTTCGTCTCCTATTGCTTTAATAACATCTTTTGTCACTAACCTATGGAGAGCGGCACAGTCTAAACCTAGAAAACGTAATTTATATGCCTCTGTAATTGGATGGCGCTCTATCAACTTCATCTTAGCAAGCTTTTTGACTCGTGCTACAATTTCCTTTTCTGTAAACCTTTTTTTAAAATGTTTAACGATAACTTCTAATGGTATGTACTCAAACTTCTTTAAATTAGAAATAAAGTGTTCTAATAATTGAAAATCATCATTAGTAAGCTTCTTGTATACTGTACCAATACTCGTGTTGTCAACACCCCGTATTGTATTATTGTCCGTGGCGGCCGCGTTTCTCTTCATCTTTTGATCAAGAGCGCGGGACTCTTCATCCATAAATTAACAGTAGTGTAACAAATTTTAAATTTGTTAAGAAAATTATAAGCTAAGGGTTTCCTATGGTTATGAAGCTTAGAAATCCCCCGAGAATAAAAGTCTTAGAGGCTCTTGGCTGTATAGCTGACAGAAGGATAATTATTTTGGATGATAACCGCGCTAAGGTAGTTTCATCAGATGGTAGTAGAGAATATCATGTTTACGTGGATCTACAGAGAAGCGCTGTTTATAGTGATGATAATGGAACTAAACTTAGAGGTTATGTGGGTTACCCTATAATAGCCTTCCTCATGATTAAAGGGGTGTTGCCATATGATGAAATTTTAGCTAAAGCACTTACAGGAATACCATGGAAAAAGCTTAATGAAGAATACAAGAGTTATTCTGTTGTTGAAACTATGGTTAAGAATACTATAAAACAACGTGGTGCAGATCTCAAGCTTTTAGATCCTTTTGTCAATAATGTAATGATGCGATTATCAAAACTTTCACTAATCTATGATCCATCACTAGAAAAAGTTGTTCATAGTTAAAGGCAAAAACCTAGAATGCTTTATCTTTTGAAGGTTATACCAGCATCCAAATAATAAAATTCATTATAGCTTCATGTTTTAGAGGCTGTTGTAAGACTTTGTGACTTGGTCTTTCTAGGCACAGATGATGGTGGAATTACTGTAGGTACAGGAAGTCCTTGGGCTTTTCTCTGTCTAATCCAATACTCACGTCTATTTCTTATTCTGGGTGTGAGATTTCTCTTTGGCTTAGGAGATATTTTTGGTGTTTGGCTTCTCACTTTCCCTGCTTTTGTCAGTGAACCGTGTGATGGCATATATCATCACCTTAGTATTTAGAGTTTTATTCTTGCTTACCAAAGTTTTTAGCTGCTGAGTCTTATAAAGCTTTTCTATAATGCTTATATGATCTTCAGCAACTTTATAATTAACTTATATATTTCTCTGTAGGATATGATACCTGCTGATATGGTGAAAAGTGATGAGTGAGAGAATATATGTTGTGGATACTCCTATAGGCATTTTCGCGGTGCACGAATCAGGTGATATAATTGACAAAGTATTGTACCCTAAGGATTTAGGTAAGGTTATTGAAGAACTATTGCTGCTAAGTGAAAATAAGGAGTGCAATTCATTGCTTCAGCTATTGGAGTCCTTAAAGAATAAGATGAATTTAAGTACCATAACATTGGTGTTTGAAGACTCAGAGTTATCAAGAAGGATAAGTGAGAGGGGTTTTAATGCTACTGCTGAAGCTGGGAACATTATTGCTAAGAGAATGCGCAAGGAACTGCCATTACTAGCAGTTAAGCTGGGGCTTTTTGGATCTGAAGATGAGTATAGGGAATTCATTCATACAATGTCACTAGAACTTACCAGGAGGAAGCTTAGGAAGTTTGCTCAGAAAAGAGACCTGCTAGCTGTTCAAGCAATAAGAGCTATAGATGACATAGACAAAACACTGAATCTACTTGTTGCAAGGCTAAGAGAGTGGTATAGTATCCATTTCCCAGAATTAGACGACCTTGCCAAGGAGCATGAAGAGTACTTAAAGGTGGTAGCTGAATTAGGGTTTAGAGATAATATAACTGTTGAAGCACTTACAAAGCTTGGTTTTAGTGAGGGAAGGGCTAAGAGAATAATGGAGGCAGCTAAAAAGAGTATAGGAGCGGAGCTTTCAGAAATGGACTTATCCATGGTGCAAACTGTTGCAAACATATGGCTTGAGTTGCTTGAGCTAAGGCAGAAACTTACAGATTATATAACGCAAGTTATGAAAGAAGTAGCGCCAAATTTGTCAGCACTTGTAGGACCGTTACTAGGTGCAAGGCTTTTGAGCCTTGCAGGTAGTTTAGAAGAACTTGCAAAGCTACCTGCAAGCACAGTTCAAGTTCTTGGAGCTGAGAAAGCGCTATTCAGAGCTCTGCGAACAGGTGGAAGACCGCCAAAGCATGGTGTTATATTTCAGTTTCCAGAGATTAGGAAGGCGCCAAAGTGGCAGAGAGGCAAGATAGCTAGGGCACTAGCAACAAAGCTAAGCATAGCAGCAAGAATAGATTACTTCACAGGTAGATATGTAGGTGACGAGCTTAAGCAAAAGTTAATTGAGAGGATTGAGGAGATAAAGAAGCTCTATCCAAAGCCGCCAAAGAAGGAAGTGAAGAAAGAAGAAAGACACAGACCTAGAAAAGAGAGAAGGCAATAAAAATTTAAGTCTTGATCGTATAAAATGAATATGGTGCAGTGTAAATGTCGCACTTATTGCCTGTAAATATATATGAACATCAAAAGTATCACAATGTATATGTTGTAGAACTTGAGGATGGTAGCAGTAGACTTGCAACAAAGAACCTTGTGCCAGGGAAGAAGGTATATGGAGAGCACTTATTTAAATGGAAAGATGAGGAGTATAGGGAGTGGAACGCATATAGAAGCAAGCTGGCAGGGGCCCTCATTAAAGGATTAAAAGAGTTGCCCATAAAAGAGGGGCAGAAAATCCTATACCTAGGTGCAGGCTCCGGTACTACAGCAAGTCACATATCAGATCTGATAGGACGTAAAGGTATGATATATGCTGTTGAATTTGCTCCACGAGTAATGAGAGAACTCATTGTGGTGGCTGATGACAGACCTAACATTGTGCCAATATTAGAAGATGCTAGGTTTCCAACTAGGTACAGGGTTATGGTGGAAGAAGTTGAAGGCATTTATGCTGATGTTGCACAACCTGAACAGGCAAGTATTGTTGCAGATAATGCTGATACGTTTTTGAAGAGCAGTGGATGGCTTTTGCTGGCGATAAAAGCTAGGAGCATAGATGTCACAGCAGAGCCTAGTGAGGTTTATAGAAGGGAGATAGATACATTAATTAATAGAGGGTTTGAAATAGTTGATGTTGTACATCTAGAGCCTTTTGATAAAGATCATGCAATGGTTTACGCGATATATAAGAAGTAGCCTCATAAGAGGGTTACGAGGAACATAACATTTTTAATTTCCTTAGTAGAATAATAGTTAGGGTATTTCTGTGTCGAGCAAGCCCAGTACAGATGATAAGTCAGATAATGAGCTTATGGATGAATTGGTCAGGGGTAGGGGTATTAAGGTACTTCATGGCATAATGTATCCTCCTGAAGAAAGAGCTGTGGATTATGTTGTGGAATACATGAATAAGAAGGCTTTAGTAAAGTTCTTTAAGTCACTCTCTTCAAGAAGTAAATTGTATCAGGAGCTCAAGAAGCTATCAGAAGAGCTTAAAGTAAGTTCTCTAATAATCGCAGATAGATTTAATGACAGGGAGCTACTACATGACATTATATACATTAGGAATCGTATAGGCATAGTATCGAGAATTACATTAAAACGTTATATCAATAATGAAAAGGTGTTTATATATGAATTCAATGGAATGTTCTATATAAAGATAGATAACAAGAAACTAAAGGAGTTAAGAGAGAAGAAGAGGTATAGAACACATGAATTAGCTAACATGATCGGAATTTCTGCAAAAACGTTGAGAGAGTATGAAGAAGGAAACATAGATATGAGTATAGAAAAAGCGTACAGATTTCTAGAAGTTCTAGGAAGAGAATTCGAAGATGTGGTGAGAGAGATTGATATATTTAGCGATAGGATTATTCAAAGAGATAAGGAGCGCGAAACCTCGATGCCTAGAAAGATGTATAGGAAGGTTGATGTCGATAAGCGCTATAAAATCGCTGAAAAATTAAAGGAATATGGCTTAGATGTGACTCTGTACAACGCAATTCCATCAGATGCTATCTTAAGTAGTAGACAGCCAAGGTTTTTCATATCTTATCTAGGTAAAAATTTAAATAGTTATGAAATAGAGGTGAAATGTAGAGAGAATTACATGTTTGCAAAAATATTTGAGGGAAATCCTATAGTTATAGCTGATGAAGATGTGGATCGAGCGGTATTAAGTCAAGCTGAAGAGTATGGAATTACTAAGAAGATTACTGATCTGGAAGAGCTGGCTAAGGAGATTATCGAAGAGTTTAGGAGATGACGTGTGATTGCCTTAGCAATAACAGGTGATCCAGGAGTAGGCAAAACAACGCTGTTAATGAAAATAGTAGAGTTTATGAGATCAAGGAGTATATATGTTTATGGCTTTTATTGTCCAGAGGTCAGGGAGATAGGGAAAAGGATAGGTTTTAAAATAGTTGACATAGCCAGAGGTACACAAGGATGGCTTGCTGTCATTCCTGAGAAAGCAATTGAACTAGGTTACGATATAAATAACATGAAGAGAGTTGGAAAGTATGTTACGATAGAAGGAGAGGCAGAGAGAATAGGAAGAGAATCATTAATACGACAACAGAAAGGGGTATTAGTAATAGATGAAATAGGCCCTATGGAGCTATCTATAGCAGGCTTACGCAAAGCTATTATTCAAGCACTTTATGAGGCTACCGACATCCTAGTTGCTATCCATAGAAATATGAAAGATTTTGAAATTATTAACGCATTGAATAAAAAAGGTGTCCAGATATTGACGCTAACTAAGTTAAATAGAAATAGAATTTATGAAGAGGTTTTGAATAAGGTAAAGAGTGAAATACTAGCGACAAAGAACTGAAATACTTTCACATGTAACAGTCATAACAATGCACAAAAGAGTGCAAATGCTATTTGTCCTTAGATGCCCATCATTTCATGCTTATTTGTCGCATCTAGGGGCTTTCACCTTGCCCACCTCTTCATAAATAGCACAGTTACCTCTAGAGAGGGTTCAATGAGCATTGAGACTAGCGGCACAAGTCCTTGAGAGTTGTTATACTGATTTATCAGGGCACAGCTCTTCATCAGCATAGATATATAAAACCATAGGTCATAAACCCAGCTTCTAGTCATTAACACTGAAACAGTCTCATATTTTTAATAAATAGGTTGCTCTGATAATAATAACAATGTAATTCTATACTTTATTTATACGCTCTAGTTTTAAACGTTATGAAATGATTTAATACCAATTACTGCATAAGGTGATGTCATGAGGGAATCGTGTCCTGATGGATTTAACTTAGTAATTGAAGGGTTAGCTAGGTTTTGTGCTCCAGATGAGAATTTGTATAGAAGACCTGATGGCACTTACGAACCTTCACTAGCACCTGTATTCTATAATCCTGAAATGGTTGAAAATAGAGACATAACAATGTCTTTGTTAAAGGCTATATTAATTTCATGGGGGAAAGAATTCAATTTTTTAGATCCCATGGCAGCAACAGGAGTTAGGGGAATTAGATTTGCTTTAGAGGTTGCAAACCAAAGTGGTAAAGATGTGAACTTGTTCATGGGCGATATATCTCCTATTGCTGTAGAATTGATGAAGCATAACTTAAGAGTTAGTGGTGTAGATTCTATACATAATATATCTATACAAGTGAATCATATGGAGGCAAATGAACAAATGTACCATTTGCGAAGATCAGGCGTGGCCTTGAATTATATTGATATAGATCCCTTTGGAACGCCTGCGCCATATATCCACGCAGCCTTGCAATCTGTGAATAATGGGGGTATTGTGGGAATTACAGCTACGGATATTGCTGTACTTGAGGGAAAATACCCTAATACCTTATTCAGAAGATATGGTGTAAGAGGGGTGAAAAGCCTTATATCAAAGGAGGTTGCAATAAGGGTGTTACTATCATTTGTATTAAGAGCTGCCGCTATATATGATAGATATGTAGATCCCCTTCTCTCTTATCATATAAAGCACTATGTTAGAGTTTTTGTCAAGGTTTTCGATGGAGCCTTAAAATCTAGCATTTATCTAGATAAGTGCATTGGTAAAATGTGGCATTGTCCTAATTGTAGTTTTAGCTATTTCGAAAAACTTGACTACACTTCTCAAAAAGAGATGAAATGTCCGTTATGTGGTGGGGATATGACTATTATAAGTCCTCTATGGATATGTGATCTAGTTGATGCTAAGTATGTTAAGGAGACACTAAATATTGTAGAAAAAATGCCTTGGTTAGCAAAAAGCTCTCTAAATTTAATCACAATGCTAAGCAATACAATTACTTCAGCTCCTGTTATTAGAATGACATATTTAGCCAGAAGATTTAAAATGAGTACACCACCAAGAAATAGAGTAATAGAATGTATAAAGAGCTACGGTTATGAAGCAACTTTGAATATGTGCTATAATGACGGGATTAATACCAATGCCCCAACTGATATAGTAACCATATGCATCTCTAAGAGGGGGTCAGCCTCTACATAAGTTCACGACACTACTTTATACTCATTACCTCAGGAAAGTTTTCAACTGGTTTATGAGTTTCAGTTTCTGAGCTATTTTATTCCTCTATACCATAAAGAACGAGTATTCCCGCTAATATAAGGAGGTTTGGAATTACATCTTTGAGAGTTCAATCCCTAGATCAGATAGTCTATTCATTTGTGATCAAATTTTATGGCAATAAGCATGAATTTAATGAGGTTTAAGGTAGTTGACGTAACATAAATTTTAGTGTTTATTCCTTTGATTGGTGCTATCAAAAGATTTAAAAGTTTTTGAAATCAGGTATTTTGTTAAAAGATTGCATTTACTTGAACTATGTAGTCTACTAGTACCACAGATAGTTATATATTTACATGTCAAGCAAGGAATTTCGATTATGTCATCTATAGATAATTTTATTGTAAAAGCCTCCTTACTCTCTACTGGTTTTTCTAATACTGCAACTGCTTGCAGAAGATACGATGTTTTTCCGTTATTTGGTACCTTCAGCCTTCTTACTAGTTTCATTTTAATAAGCCTTTTCACTATGTGTTGCAGTTGCCTTGGTTTAATGCTCTTTAACTCCTCTATCTCCTTTAATTTTCTCTGCATAACTCCTCCATTAATCTCAGTCTCCCTCAGTATAACTTCATACACAGTTTTCTCTACATCATTAAGATTAGCCGATGAAATTTCTACTCACCTAATCTCCTCTTATATATTTGTAAAGCGGTTTAATAAACGCATAACTTTAAGTACAATGAATTTCACAGCATAATTCTAAACCACAAGGTAAATGCAACAACTTTAACCATACACCTCTAGTTCTCTACACCACACGTACATTCTGCATAGTTTCTTATTTTCATTCTATTCAAATATTTGATTATTTCCACAGATATAAGGATTAAAACAAGAAAGCTGAGATGCGATTTCGATTGAACTGCTACAGGTAAATTGTTATATTCAACTTGTCGATGATATCTCTATAGCGGTTTCTGATAGTGACCTCCGTTACATTGGCGGCTTCAGCTACCTGCTTCTGAGTCTTCTTTTCATCGGTTAATATGGAGGCTATGTAAACGCAGGCTGCAGCTATTCCAGCAGGGTCCTTTCCTTCAGTCAAGCCTTCCTTTCTCATTATTTCTATCATTTTTGCTGCAAGCAAGTATGCTTTTTGCGATAGGTTCAAATTAGCTATTATTGATGGCAGATATTTGCGGGGGTCTATATAAGCTTTGAATTCACTGATATTTACCTTGAAATATATATCGGATATAAATTTCCAGTACTCCTCCTCATCAACATTGAATTTTGCCAGTAGTTCTCTAATTCTCACCGGGATTTCATGTTTCCTAGCCGCAATAACTAGTGATGCTAAGGCTAGGGTCTTCAATTTGTCAGTACGTGGCTGAATAGCATTGAATATTTTTTTGAGAATTATTGCTGCTGTTTCAATGACTCTGTTAGGGAGAGTAGTTAATGCGGCCATTTGATTAAGATACGTTAATGCTTCAACGATTTTTCTCTCAGTCTTATCTACACGTGTCTTCCTCTGTAGAAGAGCAAGCTTCCTACTCTTTATAGCTTCACGGTATTTCTTAACAGATATATCAATCTCTGTAGATAGCCCAGAATCATGAACTTTATGCGTTATAGTACTTGCGTGAGCCTTCTGAGACCACTCCTCAGGTGTGTAAGCACGCCACTCAGGACTGAGAACAATGCTATTCTCTTCAATAACTTCACCAGTATCGAGACATATTAACGTGCCTCTTTCATTATCAAAAATCACATTAGTGCAGTTCATACCTCTTTCCCTTCCTATTGCTTCTTCTAGGTAATCTATAGAATAGAAATGTTGATGATTTGAGAAGCGATGTTATAGCAGGTTTCGCAGGCTTTATCACAGCAAAGGGTTGCGCAACAGGGCCTATTATATCAATGAGCTTGCCGATGACCTCATTATTTGCATCAACAACATCTACACCTATACGGGGCAATTCGTTGCTCTTAGATATTTTTACAATAATATAATTTGATCTAGTTACATGTACCACACTTCCCAAGGGCTTTAAACTCAACAGAGTAACACCATATAAGCACTAATGCTATGACGAATTTTTAAAATATTAGTCAAATACTACTAGCTCATGTCGCATGCAAAAACATAACTCTTTAAGCATGGCAAACTAATTGAAACTCAGAGACAAAATTTAGCATAATTTGTGGAGACAATACCTGTCAAACACTTTGAATTCTTGTACTTTGGATTATCATAGAAAAGTAATTGAATCAATTCAAGTCGATGTTTTACTTCTTCGCCTCTTTAACATGATCACAGCGATTTTTTTGAGTAACTGATATTTTTTCTCAGCAGTATGTGCTAAGATCATGCCACTTAATTTATACCAGATGCGGGGATATTTTTTATTCTCTAGGTACTCACAGGATATCCCAATTTCTTTGCAAGCATCTAAAATTTCATCAGGCTTAGGTCTCTCGATACACAGGTGCTTTGGCAGTTTTCGCCCTAGTCTCCTTGGTAATGAACAATCGAAGTAATGCATCCATAATATCTTTACATCCATAATTGCATCCATTACAATAATATAGCTTTAGCTTAAATCATTTATCATAACGTTGTTCACGAATTGTTAAGAGGATTTTACTTCTTCAATTAGTATCGCATTCACAACGCCTTCCTGAGAAGGTCTTGACACAACCTTTGCTTTTCCCAACTCAGTAGCTATAATAGCTCCCTTTGTAATTATACCACGTCTTGCCAGCTCCCTATTAGCAGGGGTTTCAATAACACTAAGTATTTTAACTTTTGAACTTTGCTTTGTTTTTGGATTGTAAATGTTTGCGAAAGCCGCATACTTTAAGCGAACCTTTATATTACCTCCATAGACCTTTTCAGATACCCGCACATCTCTATCATATAGCTTTGTTTCAATGGGATACCCACCAATCTCATATTTTCTAGGCTTTCTATATGGTCTTTTTCGGCCTCCTGAAATCTTTTTGAGGTCATTTCCTTGATAAAAACCCATTAGGTCTGTCACCTAAGATGTGATCTGCTAGCGACTTTTTGAACCATTTTTGTTGTTGTACTCTTGTTCAGCTTTTTAAGCTTTAATACCTTCCTTGCTATTGAGCTAGTTACCGGTATAGGAGAACAACTTGTGATATTTGTGATATTCCATGAATGTTGGGAAAGCTGGAAAGAGCTTTTATGAAGTGGTGATTGACAAGATTTTTGACTTGTTACTAAAGCCTCAGACGCAAAAATTCTTACAGCCATTTATGGACATGCTTTACTCTATTTATGAACGCTATTTATATAAACAGATACTAAAAGGTCCAATGCCACAGCATATTGCTATAATTCCTGATGGAAATAGGAGGTGGGCTAAGGAACATGGTTTAGATCCAAAAGAAGGGCATAGGTATGGCTATGAAAAGATGAAGGAAGTGCTCCAGGAGTTATACAATATGGGGGTAAAGGTGGTGACAATATATGCAATGTCTTACGAAAACTGCTTATATAGAGATGAAGCTGAGAAAGACAATCTTTTCAATATAATTAAAATTGGTTTACAGACGCTACTAGATGATGGGATAATTCAGAGGCATAAAATCAATGTTAAGGTATTTGGAAAGCTGGAATTAGCTAAGAAAGATGTTGTAGAGCTTGTATTAGAGATAGAGAAGCTTTCGTCTAAGTTCAATGAGAGATTTCTCAACATAGCTCTTTGTTATGGTGGTAGGCAGGAGATAATCGATGCTATAAAATCAATTGTAAAAGATTCTCTACTAGGCAAGTTAAGTATAGAGGACATTAATGAGGATCTAGTGCAAAAATATATCTTTACTTCGCACCTAGAACATCTCTCAGAGCCAGACCTTGTAATTAGAACTTCAGGCGAGATGAGAATAAGTAACTTCCTTCTCTGGCAAATAGCCTATAGCGAACTATACTTCTGCGATATTTATTGGCCAGATTTTAGAAAAATAGACCTATACAGAGCCATAAGATCATACCAACAAAGAGAAAGAAGATTTGGAAGATAGAAATATAAAGCTTGCAATATGGTTAGGATCTCAATAATCAATTAGCAGAAATTTTAAATCAAAGCACTCTTACAACAAAAATAGCTCACCACAATGCAAATATAAATACCTGTTAATAATCATTAGCTGAGCTACAATCTTAATAGCACTCTTATAAAGTGCCTGACTTGGAAAATAAATTGTTTTCTTTATTTTAAGAAAATAAACTAATTCTATGAATAATCATTCTCATTTTCATTTGCTTCTGATCCATACGCTATATAGAGATCATATATTGTTACCCTTTCACCCTTATTTATTCTCTCCATTACATGCTCTTTCTTCTCTTTTAGAACCTTATATTGCTCTTTTCTTTTGCTTTCTTCTCTTAATCTCCTTAATTCCTTTACTATCTCTTGATATTGAAATCTTTTTTCTCTGATTGTATTATTTATAGATGTGAGTTGCGTTTTAAGTTCATTGCGTTCATTTTTAAGCTGTTTTATGTTGTCTATTAGTGCTACAATTTCGCTTTTTATTTTACCTCTACTCTCCTTTAAACTAGTTAATTGCTTTAATAATTCATTTAAGTGTTCTTTCTCTTTATTGATATGTTCTCTCAATTCATTTAGTTCCCTTCTGCTTTTTTCATAGTCTTCTACAACTTTGCTGTACCTTAATTGTTGTGAGATTAATGTCTTCAACTTCTGTTCAAGCTTAGAAATTTCATTCACAATTTGTTTCTCTTTTTCAATACTAATATTAGGTGTTGTAATTAGGCTCCATTCTAGTCCTTCTATTCTTTGTCTAAGTTCATCTATGGCCATATTATAGCTACTACTTCTTGTTATTGCCCTTAGCTCAGATGATGCTTGCCTAAAATTATTTAAAGCATTTGTGAACTTTTCCTTCAGAGCCTTCATATTGTTTTTTGCTTTTGTAATCTCCTCTCTTACCAAAGTCAGTCTTGACCTTACATCAGCTAGCTCATTTTTCTTTTTTCTCAATTCATCTCTTTTGTTGTTGAGCTCTTCCCTTATCCTATGCAAAGCTGTTCTTAGTTCTTCCTTCTTCAACATTAAATTTTGGAGTTCTTCTCGCAGAGAACCGAGTTCTGTTAAAAGTTTTTCCTCATTAAGCTGTGTCAAGATTCCACCCACAACTACTTCTTCTATAAAGCTTCACTAGGTTCTTCAGTATAAAAGTCTTCACCTCCAGCTAAAATTCTTTGGATGCTAGCATAAAGTTCATCAATACCTTGACCAATTATAGCTGATACTAAAACAGCTTCTTCTAAGGTGTTCCTAATAGCAGTTTCAATTATTGCCATGATCCCATCAGAAGGCGTCTCACTTATAGCAAAGAATTCGCGTTCTTTGAGTATTGTCAAAGTGTCTAGCGGGTTCTCTAACAATTTAGTTAGCAGCATGCTTTCTTCTTTCGACAGGAGATCGGATTTTGTTATAACAGTTATTTGAGGCTTTTTATGCGATAATGATGTTGCTAATGATAGTACTGAGAGTGGTATAAGTGTTGAAGGCTTTAAGAGAGAATAGGATTCCAGTAAGAATAGCACAACTGTTTTGAAGTTCTTAGACAAGGAATCTATCATTATAGATCCCGCCTTTCTAAATGCAAATACCTCAAGCTGCCCTGGTGTATCCACTATTACATAGTTTGGTCTCATTTCATCTATTTCATCTACAAGCTCTTTAATATAGTTTATTGAAAGGTCAACTGCTGTCACAAGAGCGCCATTGGGGCCTAGGTTATACCTCTTCATAACATCCTCAACTGTTATATAGCTTCTTATATCAACATCAGGTGTGTAAGGCAGCCAATCAGCCGCTGGATCTAGATTCAATGTTGCTACAGATATTCCATGTTCTTCTAGCCAATCATGAAACACTGCAGTTAAGAGACTTTTGCCAGAACCTGCAGGACCCAGTAAGAACACATAGTACATAGCATTTCATCACTGCTTATAACAGAGATTAAACGTCATAATAAGTCTTATGTAAACCGAGGGAATTATTTAACATGATTCAGCTTAGAGTTCTAAATATCATTTAAATCTTGGCGTTCTGAATTCTTTTAATATTTCATAGCTTCAATAACATAGAATAGACTATTTATCGAAAGACTTAAACTTCATCCTTCCAAGTAGAGAAGCTGTTTTATCTGCAACATGAAGTGGGTAAGGATATATATAGAATTTGCATAGAGCTTTCAATATACTTTCTGCTCTACTTGTAGAAAGCCCTATAGAGGTATATCTAAACCTTGAGTTATCGATAAACATTTCATGTGACAATGTATAAACCTGTTTAATAATGGAATATCTATATGCATAATCATTGAAGTGCTTTTTTAGAGCAGCAAGGATCTTATCTAATTCAAGGTTATGTCTAAAGATTGTTATTACAGGTATTTCTAGAATGTTAAAGATTTTGAATGGATTAACTATGTTAAAGCCAGCATAGGTAACACCATCGAGAAATACTGCATTGATTGCGTATAAAGGTAACGCATTTTCAATTATTTTTAAAGCCTTTTTTGTCCCTTCAAGCCCATCTATTGTTATTGTATCGATGAGTACATCTCTGATGATCCAAGGACATGTTACAACACCTACAAGATATGTCTCTCCTTTATGCTCAAGCCTTTTAAAAGCAATATCAAAGTAGCCATCATCTAAGCCCAGAAAGCAGTTGCGATACATATGGATCTTCACTTAATGCTTTTAGTATTGCACCTTCTGGAACTGCCAATGATATTACTCTAGTTTTTCCATATCTTCCTCTACTTATAACTCTAGCTGTTATTATACCTGCCATATCTAGCTCTCCTACAATGTCACTAACTCTTCTTTGGGTCACATTTTCAATTCCAAGTTTTGAGCACAGAGTTTTATAATGTATATATACCTCCCCTGTAGTTGTCTTACCCTCATTACTTTTTACAAGGTTTAGTATTGCCAGCAATACTAGTTTGCTATGCAAAGGCATTGTGGCAATAACCTCACTAGCTCTATCAGCTTCTATTTCCCTTAAAGCCTTATATACATGTTCTGTTAAAACTTTTTCAACTCCTTCCCTCTCAGCAATTTCACCTGCAACTCTTAGCAGATCAAGTGCGCGTCTTGCATCACCATGTTCACGAGCAGCTAGAGCGGCACACAAGCTAATAATAGATTTATCCACTACTCCAGGGTTAAAGGCAATTTTAGCTCTTCTCATCAATATATCTTCTAGTTGAACAGCATTATATGGTGGAAAAACAAGCTCTATTTCACCTAGACTGCTTCTAACTCTAGGATCTAGATCTTCAACGAGCTTTAAATCATTTGTGATACCTATTATTGTTACTTTTGATGATGATAAATCATCGCTGCTTCTGGTTAACCTATATAGAATTTCATCTCCAGCTCTTCTAATAAGAAAGTCTATTTCATCAAGCACTGTTAGCATTATAGCTGATTTAGAGTCTAAGATCTTTATGAACCTTCTATACGCTTCTGAAGTTGAGATGCCCGTAAATGGAAGCCTCAGCCCAATACACTCACTCAACTTTAATAAAACCCTGTAAGTTGTGTCATCCTGCCTAGTATTAATATAACATGGAATTATATCGATTCCCAATTCAAATGCCTTGGCATAAAGCCTTTTAAGTACATACTTTGTAACAGCTGTCTTGCCAGTACCTGTGAGCCCATATATGAATATATTACTAGGCTTAGCCCCTTTCAATGCAGGTGCAAGAATAGAGCCAAGTTTTGTTATCTGATCCTCTCTATGTGGAAGCTCATCAGGTATATAATCTGGTCTAAGAACATCTCTATTGACAAAAATTTTGGATTTCAAGGTATTGGCAAATATTTCATCCAGCATATCAATGGTGCCCGACTGCATAGCTATTGCAACCCAGCAATACTATAATTCAATTTATGGATATGTTATAATCTCTCAATAACATAAAGTAGTAGAAAAGCGAACAACTAAAACAGATTTAAGCTGAAAGTAATGAATACTGTTCTACGGATGTCTAAGTGGGCCGGTAGCTCAGCTGGAAGAGCGCTCGGTTCGCACCCGAGAGGCCCCGGGTTCAAATCCCGGCCGGTCCATCAATATATTCACTACCTAAAAATGTAATTAAATCATGCATTTTAATATCGTAGCAACGCTTTATAGAGTTCATCATTTAGTGAAATTTCATCCTTTAAAAAGCTATGGTTTTAAGAAATCTTTTGGCTCCATAAATTTTATGGAGAGATGCTAGATCCAGCTCTCTAAGTACTTTCTCTGCTCTTCAGTTAGAGAATCTATCTCTATGCCCATGGACTTCAATTTCAGTTCTGCAATATGCATGTCGACTTCTCTAGGCACCTCATAAACCTTTTTTTGAAGCATATTTCTATTCCTTACTATGTATTTTGCTGCGAGAGCCTGATTCGCAAAGCTCATGTCCATGACTTCGCTTGGATGCCCCTCAGCACAAACAAGGTTTACAAGCCTTCCTTTACCAAGTAAGTAAAGCTTCTTTCCATTTGGTAGCATGTATTCGGTTATGCACTCCCTCACATCCTTCTTTGACACAGCCATTTCCTCGAGATCTCTCACGCTAACCTCCACATCAAAATGACCTGCGTTTGCAAGTATAGCTCCATCCTTCATTTTCTCAAAATGCCTCCTTGTTATTACATTGATATTGCCTGTAGCTGTTATGAAAATGTCTCCTATTTCACATGCCCTATCCATTTTCATAACCTCAAAACCATCCATTACGGCTTCTAAGGCTCTTATTGGGTTCACTTCAGTTACTATAACTCTTGCACCCATCCCCCTAGCTCTCAATGCAATACCTCTGCCAACCCAACCATATCCGGCTACTACAACAATTTTTCCAGATAGAAGTATATTAGTAGCCCTCAAAACACCATCTAATGTACTTTGTCCAGTACCATACCTATTATCAAACATAAACTTTGTCAGAGCATTATTGACAGCTATAACAGGGTATCGCAAAACACCTTGCCTCTCCATTGCACGAAGCCTTGTAATACCTGTTGTAGTCTCTTCAGTGCCTCCATAAACTTTTTCAGCTATTTCCAAGGCCGAAGAATGAAGATAAGCATGAAAGTCTCCCCCATCATCTATTACTATATGTGGTTCAGATCTTGCTATCGTCTTTATGGCATCAAAATATTCCTCCAGAGTCTCACCTCTCCAGGCATAAACATGAACATCTTCAGCTGCTAGCGCAGCAGCAACATCATCTTGTGTAGACATTGGATTGCTAGCAGCAAGCCAAACCTCCGCACCACCACTAACCAACGTTTTAACTAGAACAGCTGTTTCCTTGGTCACGTGCAGAACTGCAGCAACTCTCACTCCCTTCAAAGGTCTTTCTTCAGAAAATTCCTTGGAGATCAAATTTAAAACAGGCATATGCTTGCTAGCCCACGCAATTTGCATCTTACCTCTCTCAGCTAGTGACAAATCTTTTACTCTGTAACTCAAGCCTGTTCTCACCAATTTCATAAAAATGTGAGATATCGAATATAAATAAAAATGCTTGAGTATATTATAATAACTGTTGTTAGATGTGATGAGATCTATGTGCAGGACCATCATATTGCTAACTGGAATGCCTGGTGCTGGCAAGAGCGTTTTTGCAGATGTTGCTAGGAAAAAGGGTATACCAGTAATATCACTTGGTGATGTTGTTAGAGAGGAGATTATTAAAAGAGGATTGGAGCCAACACTTACTAATCTCTTGAGTGTAGCAAATGAATTGAGAAGGACACTGGGCAAAGATGCTATAGCTAAGCTTGCCATTAATAAAATAATGAACACTTGTTTAAGTAGTTGTATAGTTATTGTTGATGGCATACGTAACCTGGAAGAGGTAGAGATACTTGAGAAGAACATTGAAGCACATTTCACAATTTTAGCAATCCATGCATCGCCAAAAACCAGGTTTACAAGAATTGTGATCAGGGGTAGACAGGGGGATCCAAAGAGTTTTGAAGAATTCAAGAAGAGGGATTTTGAAGAACTCTCATGGGGTATAGGAAATGTTATTGCATTGGCTGATATCATTATTGTAAATGAGAACACTCTTGAACGATTTATAACTGAGATAGAGAACTTTTTACTCAAGGTGACAAGAGATTGGTGTACATAAGAATAGAAACAGAGGTCAGGCCTACAGAAGACTTTGAGAAGGTGCTTAAAGCACTAAAAAATCTATTCATTTTCAAGAATATTAAGACAGAAGACCTCGGAAGCGAAAGAAAGCTAATAATCATTGAAGAAACTAGCTTAGAAACATTGAGAAAAATGTATAACGCTATGAGAAGACAGAGGATACTTGATACAGCTAGAAGCATATTTTTGAAGAATTTAAAAGGTGAAACCATTGAAGTTAAATTAAATAAACAGGCTGCATATCAAGGTATTGTAAGCTTTGTTGATTCAGATTCTGAAAGCCCCCTAGGACCCATATCAGTTGTCATTTCTAGTAAAAATATTAATGCAATAATTGATTGGATAACGCCAAAAACATCCCGTGGAAGACCATTATGGGAATCCCCCCCACCAGAAGATGCATAGACAAATCATACTTTCAGCAAAGGGCTGTTTCGTAGCTGATGTTTAAGAGTTGAGTTTATAAGCTCTGGTTCTATCTATTGCTACTGTTTAGAGCCTGCCTAGGTGATGGGAGCCACATTCCGCTTGGCTCGACAGCCACCCATGAACCCACAGTGATCGCTAGAGCCCTGTGGGTGAGGTGGAAGCCCTTAGATGCAACGAATAAACATAAATAAATGAGAGTGAGCATCTAGGGGCAAACGGTGGTCTAACCTCTTTCCCACCTAAGTAGTGGGTTCTTGCAGAGATGGAGAGGTTTAGGATTATATCTCCCTACTTTAGGAATTCAATTCCAAGCCGGGTCTCCAACCTATAATTCCTATCCATTGGGCTCAGGGTTATGGGTATGCTGTTGATCATTGCCAACTGCTCACAAAACCTGACATTCATTACTAGCAATTAAAACAAAGATAGCCCATAAACTTTCTTCAGCATCCCTACCATAAATAGCAAAGCTTTCAATTGTAACCTGAACTCTGCTTTATTAAGAGCGTTTGTTCTTTGAAGATGGAGACCAGATCTATACGCACCATAATTTATCTAGCCATAATGTGGATAGATCAGAAGCTATGAATATGTCCCCCTGAAATATCCTACTAGCTCTTGATAGAAAATCTCTGAGATCGTCATTACGATACCTATTGCTTATATGTGTAAGGATGAGTATCTTTGCATCAACTTCTAGGGCAAGTTTTGCTGCGTCAGCTACTGTTGCATGAAACTTTTCCCTAGCTTTTATTACATCGTCATGGTAATCTAGAAATGAGGCGTCATGAATTATAATGCAGGGCTTAGCTTTCTTGAGGAATTTCATGCACTCTTCTGAACATAATCCATCACCTGAATAAAAGAGGTCTGCCTTGCGCTTTGCATTACTTTCACTAGTTATGTAAATTCCAAGGGCATCTATATTTCCGTGAAGCATGGGAAGGGGCTTGAATTTAAATTCCCCTATTTCAATAAAGCCATTATTAATTTGAGGGGATATTTCATGACATTTGATGATCTCTGTAAAGTGCTGGTTATTTGAATTACAGAGACCCCTAGGTGCATAAATATGGAGTTTCTTTTCTCTGATTCTCTGGCTAAGCACCTTCATTGTAAAACTATCGATAAGTGGCATAAGCCCGTAAATGTGGTCTCCATGTATATGTGTTATCACAACATAACTTATTCTTAGCACATCAATTCCTGCTTCCTGTAATCTTATCTGGACCCCTTCCCCACAGTCAAGTAACATGCAATCTCTTGCTGCACATACAGCTATACTAGGTGTATAACGTGTTTGTGAAGGAGTTGTAGCTCCAGTACCTAGGAACACTATTTTCATAGCCTTACAGCTACGTAAATCACTCTAGTTAAAGATCCGTGAACCATATTTAAATGTTTTTCCTCAATTTCAAATCCATAGTTTGTCAGCAGTTTATCGACCTTTACCTCAAGTTCTATTGGCACTGCAAAAACCATGTATCTTCCACTTTTTATTACATCCGATGATATAGCGATGAATTCTTTAACTAGATTAACAAGTGAAGTACCTACAGGTATGCTTTGTATTCCATATGGAGGATCTGTAACAATGGCATCGGCAGTGTACCCTCTGAGACCGTTTCTCGTCGCATCAGCTATTAATATATCAACCTTGTTGTCACAGTAAAAATGCTCAATATTTTTCTTTGCACAGAGACACATTTTCACATCCAAATCACTGCATAGAGCAGGGATGTTCATAGAGCAGGCCTCCAAAACTATTCCTCCAACACCACAAAAGGGGTCTAGTAACAAGTGTTTTAATCTTGGTGAAACTCTAGAGAGATTAACTAAGGTTCTCGCTAACTGGGGTTTCATAGTTCCTGGTCTGTAACATGGTCTTTTCTGAGGCTCTCTTTCTTCGAATTTCAGCTGTCTTCTTCTGTATAAAACCTCATACACTATAGCTATGCCATTTACGAAAGAGATCTTTAGTGATTTACTACATCTCCTCCATAGCTTGTGCCTAAGGTTGTACGCATTCAAGAACTGCTTTATATACTCCTTTCCAAAGCCTCTAACTGAATCAAGAAATATGCATATATCAACTTCATGTTGCAGATCTTTAACTACTCTTATAATCTCTGCCACGTCACTCTCATCAACTATGTCGATGAGGGGCCCCATTTCAATGACGAGCGAAGCTCTATCACATATGTTGAGCGCTGTTTTAGTATCTGTATATATAAATAAAAACTCATCTATTCTATCACCAATCTTTAATTCCATTGCATCAGATAATAGAATAGCCTTCAGCTCAGAAAGTGCAAGAGAGAAAAGTTCATTGCTTAATCTAAATACAAAGATGTTTCTATTCATAGGTGTCACAGACTCTTTAGCTCACTGCACAGAAGTTCACCCACATCAGTAACTTGTATCCACTTAGGCAGCGCCTCAGGATGCAAAATACTGTTTGTAGTGATGAGCATATCCAATCCTGATGCGCTTAAAGTTTGGATTGTTTTCTCAGATATCAGCGCATGTGTAACAACAGCATATACTTTGCTTGCTCCTAAATCATAAAGTATTTGAGCAGCCTTAGCAAGAGTGCCACCTGTACTAACTATGTCATCTACTATTGCTATGCGTAAGTTTTTTACATCTAGTTCTCGTATGGAGACATTTATTTCACCAGTAATTCTATCTCTATATTTCTCTAAATAGTCAAATGGTTTGCCAATGTTTTCAGCCAGTATCCGAGCTCTATGTAGAGCACCTTTATCTGGTGCTAAGATGAAATCCACCTCAATACCTACTTTTTTGACCATATATGTATGGGGAAGAATATTTTGGATAGCAAGCCCTATAACTTCAGGTATTTTGGGGGAATGAAGATCTAAAGCTAGTATCTTACGCAGATTGAATAGACGTAGAGGCATATACACAGCTTTTACACTCATAGGTTCCCCAGCTAAAAATCTCTTGTCCTGCCTAGAATAAGCCATGTAAGGAATGACAAGCTCAACATCTGTCAAATTCAATCCCTCTAAGGCTTCTAATGCTAGGTAAAGCTCTACTAGCTTACTATCCTGTTCAGGATAGAGCGATTGTACAACGATGATTATCTTATTTCTCATATCAGATGTTATTCTAATGTACTGTTCACCATCTGGAAACCTCTTATGTAGTTTCTCAGCTAGAGATAAATTGCAATAGTTTCTCAAACTATTCACTAAGGATTGTGGCGTTCCAGAGAGGGGTAGTAAGAACATGTAATTACACCATATCAAAATTTGTTTCAAGAAGGATATAAATTTATGAATTAGTTTCATCACATCATTACTAAGCATATTTTGGTGTTTTAGATAAATGGTTTATTCACTCTCTTCAGTAACATTAACAAATGTAGAGAAAGTACCATTATCGTTTTGTTGCAGTGGTGGTATAGCTTTAAATCTCAACTTTGTGGAATGCCCACTTTCATGCAATGCATGTCCTTGGGAAGCTAATTTGAGTCAAAGGAGTGCAGAGTTGTTGAATGTAAGGCACGCTGAAATCGTAGAGATTATAGATAGGTATTCACCCGATATTGTTATGCTCCATGGTGGCGAACCATATACTGTAAAAGGAGTGGATAAGCTCTTAGAGGAGATTCGTGGTAGTTACAAGGGGTTTATCGGCATAAAGGCAAACATTTTTCATGCTATTTCAGCAAAAGAACGCTTTAATGAGCTCTTGCATTACAGTGATTTAGTATTAGCAGAGTTTGTAGATGTACATTTCTGCCAGATTAATCAACAAGTTGTAAATGATGTTAACTACTTCTTACATTCAATATTTTCTCAGCATAAGGGCATTGAGGTAATAGCAGTAGCAACTACAAGAAGTTGTACTGAAAACCTAATCAACGTTATAATCATATTGAAAGAGTTCTTTAAAAACTCATCAACGCCATTAAACTGGATATTTCTAGAGGCAACTTCTTTGAATTACAAGCTAGGCATTCTTGATAGATTTAGAGAGCTTGGTATAATTGCTCAAGCACCACTTGAGGACTCTGTTGAAATTGCTTCAACGTTTTGCAAGGCATGTAGAAATCCTATTATTTTGAGGCAGGGGGGCCAATTAATTAGACTGAGCATGGATCGTAATGGGGTTTGTAAGTATTGTGGTTATAGGTATGAGAATTTCAAATATGCAAAAAGAATTGTAAGAAATCCTATTGAAATTCAAATCTTATAAAGTTGTCGCAATAAAGATTATTAAAAAATGGAATTCAGATTCCGAACAATATTATGGGTATTATTACTGAGGAGGATACTGCCATTACTTTGATCATAATGTTTATTGCAGGACCTGCAGAATCTTTTAGTGGATCACCTACAGTGTCGCCAACTACTGCTGCTTTATGGGTTTCAGTTCCCTTTCCACCAAAATTGCCTGCTTCAATAAACTTCTTCGCATTATCCCATGTATTACCTACATTTCCTTGGAAAAGCCCTAGCAATAGACCTGAACCTATAGAGCCTGTTAGTAGTCCTCCTAATAATGCACCGGCTTTACCCCAATCCCCTGTAATGGGTCCTACAAGTGCTATTACTATTGGGGTCAGCAAGGCTAGAACACCTGGTGTTATTAATCTTCTAAGGGCATAGAATGTGACTATCTGTACAGCTCTTTCATATTCTGGTCTCTCCTTCCACTCCAGTATTCCAGGCTTTTCCCTAAATTGCCTTCTTATCTCATCTACAAGCCTTCCTGCTGCAGCTGTAACGCCTTGGATTACCATAGCTACAAAGAGTGCAACTACCACAACACCTATCATAATGCCGCTGATGAAATAAGCGCCATATTCAGGATGCCCCGCATTAAATATTGTTTGCATTACTGTATCAACCCTTAAGCTACTTCTGCTCGCAAGCACACTTGCGAAACTGAATAGCAGAGCTAGCGCTGTAAGTGCAGCCGAGCCTATGGCATAACCCTTTGATATGGACTTCATGGTATTCCCTGCAGAGTCCAGCATATCTGTAAGAGACCTAACATTCTCTTCATACCCAGCCTGCTCTGCTAGGCCAGCTGCATTGTCGACTATCGGGCCATAGGCATCGGCTGATACAACTATTGGTGCAACAGCAAGCATTCCTGTACCAGCTAACGCAGCTGAGTATATCCCTGTCAACAGCTTTTCTGTGGCACTCAGTGTTGAGCCTATGGCATAGGAGCCTAGAGCTGCGAGAGCTATTGCAACACTTGGTATGAATGTGCTGTAAAAGCCCATTGATAAGCCACTAAGTATTGTTAAAGCAGGTCCAAACTGCGAGTTTTTTGCAACAGTTTTAACAGGTATGTACTGTGGCGATGTAAAGTAGTCTGAGGTGAAACCTACAACAGCTCCTGCAATGAGTCCTAGAATGCCAGCTATGAGTGCTGGAGCTATTGTGGGTGCTAGGATGTATGTTGCAATACCATTAACTATTGCTGCCGCTACTATTGAAAATATTGATGTTGCTGTAAGATTTCTCCCAGGCTGTTTGAATGGCGATAGTGCTACAAATTGTGCTGTAATTATTGAGGTGAGAAGTGCTATGGCTGAAAATAGCACAGGGTATGCTACGAGGTCCGGATGACCCAAAACAGCTGCTATTGCCATGGGCGCGATCATGCCTTCGACATAGGATTCAAATAGGTCTGCTCCCATCCCAGCGCAGTCACCAACATTATCGCCAACGTTATCTGCTATAACACCTGGATTCCTTGGATCGTCTTCAGGTATCCCTACCTCGACTTTACCTACAAGGTCTGCACCTATATCAGCCGCTTTAGTGTATATTCCTCCTCCAACTCTAGCAAATAATGCTGCTGTGCTTGCACCAAAAGCATAGCCAAGGAGTATTTGCGTAACAGATATGGGATCTGAAAAGCCGTTTAATGCTATGAATAGCCCTGCCGTTCCTAGAAGTCCTATTCCGCCAACGAGAAAGCCTGTCACGGAGCCCCCTCTGAATGCCAGAGATAGTGCACTCCTCAAACCTTTTTTAGTTATTGTGTTGAGTACTCTAATGTTGCTGAGAACCCCCATCAACATACCAACTATGCTTACAGTTGCTGAGCTTAATCCGCCAAGTAGGTAAGAAACTCCTGTCCACAGCACCAGGGAGCTTTGTGTTGCTATGCCTATCGCAATCAAAATTACAGAGATGATCGATATTATGGATAGAATAATGGTGTACTGAGCTTTGATATAAGCTATAGATGCGCTCCTTATGTATTCATGAATCTGATGCGCGCGCTTAGCTTCCTCACTACCTGTATCTATCTTGATTCCCGTTATGTGAAATATTAAGCTCACTACATATACTACTCCCACAACACCCGAAAACAAACCCAGCCACATACTGAGTTCTAGCAGGCTCATTTATTATACACCATACACTAATATTACCCTCAGCATCACACAACTCTCTATAACCTTATAAAAAGCTTTTTTATACATAAAAATAAGATATGAGTATAAAAGAACAATAGTATAATGGGCAGAAATTTGTGAAAAACGCTTACACAAGTTTCCATTTGTGTCTCTAGATGCTCATCCCCATTGATTCATGTCTATTCATGCATCTAGCGGCTTCCACCCCACCCACAGAGCTCTTAAGACCGTTATGGGCTCGCACAGCTGTTGAATCCAGCGACAGAAGGTTTCTATACACCTTCAACTCACCCAAGCTTAAAACAGAGTTGTCATCACCTAGATGGATTGTTACAAGTTTGAAATAACTTGTATATAGCTATGTATATCTATAAAATACATATCCTCTTATCCTCATAAAAATTAAATAATTTTACTACAAACATCTTTGTATGATCCGCACTGCAGTGACATAAGAGCGCAGATGGGGGGGCCTCATGGTGTTGAGCTCGACGGGCGCCCATGATGATGTAGGTGAAGTTAATGAACCTACGCAGAGGAGCAACTACAAACAGAACTACAGATATTTGCAGATACCATTGAGTAGCGTTAGCAGGGAAATGCTAACGGCTCTCATCATATTCTCTGGGCCCGTAGCTCAGCCAGGATAGAGCGCCGGCCTGCGGAGCCGGCGGTCCCGGGTTCAAATCCCGGCGGGCCCGCCACACAATTGAATGGTGATGGAACTCATCTTCAATTTCTTATCGTTAAACTGATTTCATATTGCATGTGATGAGTATCAGATATGCAATGGAGAAACCCATTGATTCTACCCATTGTCCTGAAGTATGTTACTTGCGAGTTTTTTGCATATGAGAGGAGTAGACAATCTGTTGTAACTTCTCTAGGTATCTTGGGTAGTGTTCGTCAGCTTCACTCAATAGATCCTCATATCGAGCTTCATAGGTCTTTAGCTTGTTAAGTACTGTATAAACCTTGCGACTTCACGTGACATTACCTGCTCTAGGATCCTCCAAGATGCCTTGCGCATTGTTTTAGGGCTTATACTTGAAAGATGCCTAAGACCTTCCCATGGTATACAAGTGGTCAAGACCTTCAACTTTAGCGAAGTAGTTGAAATACTTAGCATTGGAAACGACTAAGAGGGCTCTAAAACCAAGTGCTCTTGAAGAACTTGTCAAGAGATTGAAGTTATGTCAAGTTTCTCGCTAGTGTTGTGTACTAAAGGTTCCATCCTTTGGAGTGAGGATTAGAGGCGACTTTCTTGAAGTAAAGTTGTTCTGAGTGTAGTATACTAGTTATGTAGCTATATCTCAATAATAATCATATTGTATTCTTTTATTTGATTCACTTCTTAAAATTGCGTTATTCGAGTAGGTAATTCTTTGGGATGCTGCTATCATGCAGAAGAGCATAGTTAGTGTTACTATGGAAATAGCCTTAGAGGGATCTGCTAACTATGCAGGAGGTTTAGGGGTTTTAGAGGCTGACAAGTTTTATGGTGCTTCAAGACTGGGCTTACCTTATATTGTTGTATCGCCTTTCTATCCTAGTGGTTATGTTGATTGGGATTACACTAATAGAGTTAGATTTATCGAAACTAGACATAGACATAGCCTGGCATTTTTAAGTAGGTTGCGTTTCTTGAGAAGCATTGAGGTGAAGAGAAGTGATGGCAGGCTTTTAGCTGAAGCAGATGTATTTGAATATCCTCATGGTTCTGCTAGGGCTATTCTGTATAGAATCAGAAAACCCATATCTGTTGCTAGGCTTTTTAGATATCTCTATAGGCATCATAGTGACGAATGCACATACTATGTTGTTGCAGCAGCTGTGGCAAGTGAAATCATAAGGAGGCTTGCTAGTGATGAAGGGGTTTATGTTGTGGATGTGCAGGAAGCACACTTAGCTCTAGTGCCTTATCTCTTGCCAAAGGATATTAGAACAAGGTTTGTTACCCATACACCTGGTCCCTGGGGTCATCCAAAGCTATGTAAAGAAGCTGAAGAGATTTTAGGAATTTCGCTACCAAATGTAAAGACAATGACTGAAGTTGCTATGGAGGTAGTTGAAAAGGTTTTTACAGTATCGAGAAAACACTTTGAGATTACAAAGACCTTCTTTCCTAAGTATATCAATAAGATGAGCTATGTTACAAACGCTATAGATGTTGAGAGATGGCAAAGAGTGAAGAGAGACCCAGGATCTGCAAAAGAGTTTGCAGAGGTTCATGAAGGTTTAAAGAATGAGTTTAGCTCCATTATCAAAGCCCTTACAGGAAAAAATATAGGTAGTAGAATGCTAGTGTCATGGGTTAGAAGAATAGTAAAGTATAAGAGGCCCTACTTTATTGAATGGCTTGTTGAGGAAAACAGTGATTTGAAAGACAGGATATTTATAGTTACTGCAGGTAAGCCTCATCCAAGTGACGCGTGGGGTAAAGAGATGGCAACAATATTTGCTAGGTTTAGTAGAACTCTTAGCAACTTCTTTTATTATCCAAGCTATGGAACAGACTTTGCCTATTACGCATTATCAGCCTCGGATCTCCTCCTATTTACACCATTTAGCTGCTGGGAAGCTAGTGGAACGAGTATGATGAAGGCAGGGGCAAATGGTGTACCAACGCTCTCCTCAAGAGATGGCGCAAGCTTAGAACTCATAGAGGATGGATTTAATGGCTGGTTCTTCGGCAGAGAATTGAATCAAATCATAGACCTTGAAAGTGAAGATGCTGGAAAAATTGATGAAGAGGAGTATACAGATTTTGTAAAGAGACTTGAATCAATAATCGACTTATATGAAAGAGATAGGGAAAAATTCTATGAAATTGCTTACAACAGCTATAAAACCTTTACACAAATGGTAGACATAACAAGGCTTCTAAAACAATATTATGGCGAATATTTGTCAAAGTTAGGCACAGGAAAGAATTCAAAAGAAGTTGAACAACCTAGTAATATCTGACCTCCTCCCCACCCTAAAAGGTGAGAACACTTTACATCTATCCAGGTTTACAACCGAAAGCCTCGCCTTTTAAGGCGGGGATGGGTAGAAAAGCTTATAAACTCTCTCTATCTAATTGCCCTCAGTGATGAGTATTAAACTCTTTGAGCCATTGACGATGATAAACAGCCTACTCATAACCCCGAGTCCCAAGAGGGATAGGGGTAATGGGCCGGAGACCAGGCCCGGGATTAAACCCTCAGGAAGAGGGAATGTAATCCCAAACCTCCTCGCTCTAGGGGAACCCCCGCTCTTCAGGGCGGGGAGGAGGTCAGATCTACGAGCATTCAGGGAGTAATTTCCAAAAACGTTTTGCAGTTTTTCATGTTCAAAACTGATTCATTTGGTTTATTGCTTAAATAAAATATATTGTTCGAGAATTAGATTTGAGAACGCGATGACGCTTCTAGAAAAACTTTATTTGGATTATCTTCATGAGATCTTTGGTCATGACATTGCACATATTATGGGCATAAGGCCAGGTGTTATAGCCTTAAAAAATTCTTCTGTGAATCTATTTGAGCACAAGCATGTTGCTTATTGGCACAGCTTTCTAATTAATATATTCAACTCTATGTTGACTGAAAAACCTTGTGCACTGATCTTACCTTGTAGCAGTATAAAGCCATACAGGCTCTCGCCTATACATAAAATAGTTGATGAGGGGATAGAGCTTGCAAATGCGGATAATATCATTCAAATTTATGTGCTTTCAGAACCAATGTTGCTGGTTCCCAGAGAACTCGATATATATTATCCATTTGCAAATTACGACTATCCTGTTCATGAATTGAATGAAGAATACAAAACTACATTTATTAACATGCTTTCAAAGATTTTGCCTAAACTTGCATATCACAAATATGTAGCAGCCATTTTACCTAAACATCATCGTGAAATACTAGTAAAGGCAATTAAACTATGCAACAATTGCATAACAGTAGAAATTTTTGAATATGGGAAAAAAGCATTTCGAAACACAAAAGTGGCAACTAGTAAGGCTATAGAGAAATGTTACCAATCTCTTCACATTAGAGAATAAAACTATGTCTGTAGAACATTCCATAGACACGGATTGCGCTGACCTTGACAACAATTTTAAATACTTGCAACCACTCGAAAATCAGTAATGGAGAAACAGCCTCCCAGCAAATATTAAAGCATTTTCTAATGCAGATTCATGTTAGATGTTATTGCCCTGACGACCTAATCATCTTTTCCCACATCAAATGCCATGCTTGCTTAAAACTTTATCATAGTCATAATAAACACATCTAATACCGAAAAACGCACTTCACTTACCCAAATTCCTCGACACTCATAGAAATATATCACCTAGCTTGTTATAGACAAGATTTAGAACTTTGAATAAATACCATGCCGGGAAAGAGCTGCACAAAATGTTCTATTAAAGAGATGCTGCATTTCAGAAATTTACAACTAAAAGCCTCACCATTTATGGCAAAATGAAGAGAACACCTATAAATTTCCTCGACATGGTTCTTCCTAGGATGAATACTAAGGGCTTTGCAGCCCTGTAAATAATTAGAAAGTGTTTGTTGTAAGCATTGCTGGTCTAGTAGGAATGTGGATAAGGATATTCTCATAAAATCTCTATGTTTGTATACTAACATGCTTATGAGGATTAAAGCCTTTTAATCAATAAACTTACAGCTTATAATCTTTGACGATTTGTACCTTAGTATATTGTTAGTGTTAAAAGTGACTTAGATGTGATGAGATATGGATGATGACAAAAAGTTTGTTATAGAGCTCCGATGGGATCCTACGTTAGGAGAATGGGTTATGGTGTCAAATGTTAGAAGTGCAAGGCCGTGGCAACCTACATCTTTTTGCCCATTTTGTCCAGGTAATGAGGAGACAGGGTATGGATGGAGGGCTTTAATACTAGAGAATAGGTTTCCTATGTTAATGGAGTTGCCTCCAGAGCCCTCCACACACAGATTCTATAAAACTGCAAAGTCTTATGGAAAGTGTTATGTTGTTGTGGAAACTCCGGAGCACAGTATTGATGATCTTAGCGATCTATCTATCGACCAGATATCATACGTAATTAATCTCATTGGTGAAAAACAGAGAGAAGAGTCAGAAAAAAGGCATGCTCAATATTTTCTATGGTTCAGAAACAAGGGTAGAGAAATAGGGGTATCCTTAACACATCCTCATAGCCAAATATATGTAACACCCTTTATTCCCATAAGAGTTTTACGAGAACTAAACAATGCTGAAAGGTATTGGCATGAAAATAAGAGGTGCCTCTTCTGCGATATTATTGATATTGAGAAGGAAGATAAAATTAGAGTTCTTTTAGAAAATGAGTTTTGGGTCTCATTTATGCCATTCTATGCACACTGGCCCTTCGAAGTGCATATATATCCGAAGAGACATGTACAACTCCTTACACAACTCACAAGTAAGGAAATAGAGCAATTAGCGCAAATTCTTAAATACAGCTTATGTGGATTAAAGAACCTCTTTTCAAAACCAATGCCATACATAATGGTACTACATCAAGCACCATTAAAAGGTGATCACATTTTTTATCACTTACACATAGAAATTTATGGAATGCTTCGTGAAGAGGGCAAGCTAAAGTATGCAGCAGGGATGGAGACTGGAGGTGGAAACTTTACATATGACTCCATACCGGAATACAACGCTATAAGGATCAAAGAAAAAATTGAAAAATGCTTAAATCACTAAGCTACTTCATTAAAGCTCTGATCTCCCTCCATGTTAAAGGACAATAGCTTCTTTAAAGTAGCTCGATAAGCTCTATACACCTATTTATTTGATTTACAATCAATTATAGAACCATGAGAACTGAGTGAGGGGTGTTTACTCTTCAAATAATCTTACATATGACATATCTGAGAAGTGGTCAGATATGAGAAGTTGGTGATTTGCTTAAATTATTTGCCCTTCAGGATGTAGAGGAAGCTATGCTGTGCTTTGTTACCCCACCATCTACCTTTAATACCCATGCTCTAGTTCCTAATCCTTTTGAAATAATCTTTTTAATGGCTTCCTCAGCTATAGTCTCATTTCTAAATAACGCAATTACAGTACCTCCTAATCCAGCTCCAGAAAGTTTTGCACCTAAGGCTCCATTCTCTAATAATGTGTCTACAATGTTGTCTAGCTCTGGCAAGCTTACATCATATAGCTTACTTAATAACATGTGTTGATAAGTCATGACATGGCCTATGATGTCGAGTTTACCTGCATCATATATTTCCTGCGCTTTTTTAATTTCAAGTTCTAATACCTGTGCAATATCGGCTGGCGTTACTCTGTACCCCTTCATAATATCTAGTGCAAGTATTGTTGATTTATGCGCTTTAATCGTGTATATAATCCTGTTTCTGGCTTTTTCACTGAGTTGCATGAGATATGGTTGGAGCATCTCTAACGTTATTGAGCTCCACTTTGGCTCCCAATATCTATATCCAAGCAATTTCTTTAAATTTAGTGGTACTGATTCCATAAGCACCTTTAACCCATTTTCAATTTCCCTCTGCCTTTGGGGATGTATTTCGGCAGTACTATGTCTAATGCCACTATCTATTGCAACGAAAACACCTTCTAGCAATTCCAAGGTTTCAACATTATAAGGAGGTATAGTTTCAATTACAGCTATATGACCATATGCAGCTGCGTATTGATCAAGTCTTCCACAGGGTATGTTCATAATATCGTGTTCAGCTATGTAGGCAAGCTCAGCAATATCCTTCGTCTTAAGACCAAGGTTATAAAGCTCGTTTAAAGCTGAAATAAATGCAACAAGAAGAGTACCACTACTACCTAAACCAGATGCTATGGGAACCCAGCTTCTAATCCACCCAATAAAACCTCCAAATTTATAACCACTTTGTTTAAGAGCTATAGTAGCAGCCCTTAAATAGTTTCCAAACCACTTTGGCTTTTCTATTAGACTCAAATCAGAAACATCAAATTCGTCAACATATTCTCCACCTTCATCCATCAAATTTCCAGAAGCTACATATATACGAGTTCCTCTAACTCTTTTTAGAGCTATGTAAGTCCTTAAATTCACACCAATAGCAACAACGGGCAAACCTTTATAATCTTGATGAGTATTCAAAAAATCTAAACGACCTGGCGCAGAGCACACAACATCTGGAGACTCTCTATATATCTTCTGAAATTCTTCAGCAACAAAGCTGGGCTGCATTACATTACACCTCAAGTATATTTAACGAATTTGAGGCAAATTTAAAACTATAATACCAATAACAATACTAAGGCATGTTATTTACTCAATATGCGATGGGGTGCTTCAGAAATATATACACAAATAATTGAGGCTTTTACAAAGTAAATATCCTGAGAAACCCATAAAAGCTTTATAACCTTGCATTACACTAACTGTAGCATAGCAGTAGTAGCCGGGTCGTCTAGCGGCCAAGGATGCGGGGCTTTGGCCCCCGTGACCGGGGTTCGAATCCCCGCCCGGCTACCAATACTTGGAGGATGATGACCAGAGGGTCTCATGATGTCCTTGATGAAGAGAGCCGGAAATTCTGATGAAACTACATGAAAACATTCTATTTTAGCATTCACACTATTGACCCCTCTCAGTTTACCATAATTTAACTTTAATAACAATTTTATCAGCGAAATGTTCAATCTTTTCATAATAATGTGATAAAAAGTTGTTTCATGATTACACAACTTTATTGCTTATACATATCTTTTCCTTATTTTTATTGAGAAAATTTTTATTTAGAATAGTAGACTTTAAATGTATGTGAGAAGCTAGTGCATAGTCTTTAAGGATAAGCACTCCTTTAGCGTGGTGAGGAAATAAGCTAAAGTAACATTAATGGGGTGTTTAATGTCTAGAGGATCTTTATTGAGAAGAATTGCCATAAAGGTTCTGGGGCCGGAATATGGCGAACTAATTTGGAAAAGGATTGAGATATTGGGTGATGTTGCAGTAATTAGAAAATCGTTTGATTTGCCTACAGACGCTTTTAAGGCTATTGGTGAAGAACTTTTACGATCACTTCCTTACATCAAGAGCGTGTGGCTTTCAACATCACCTGTTCATGGATTTGAAAGGGTTAGGGAATATGTTCATTTGGCTGGTGAGATAAAGACAGAGGTTTTTTATAGAGAGCATGGATGTATGTTTAAAGTTGACTTCACAAAGGTATATGTATCACCAGTCTTAGGCTTTGATCACATGAGAACAGCTAGAATGGTTAGAAAAGGGGAAAAAGTGTTAAACATGTTTGCAGGATTTGCACCGTACAGCATTATAATATCCAGATATGCGCAACCCTCCTATGTTGTCTCTATAGACTTAAACAAAATTGCAGTAAGATATGCTAGAATAAATGCGGAGCTAAACAAAGTCTCAGCCATTAATGAGATTCTGCATGGTGATGCTCTGCTACTAACAGAGTCTTTTAGTGAAAAATTTGATAGAATCTTAATGCCATATCCAGAACTTTTTGAAAAGGCTTTGAGGGTCTCATTAGAAGCTGTGAAATTGGGAGGTTACCTACATCCACATCTCTTTGTAATTGCTGAAAATAAGAAGAATGCATTACAAAAAGCCTTTGAGATAGTAATTAATATTGCTAAGGAGGCTGGCAGTATTGTAGAGCCTATAGGGGGTCATGTAATCAGAGGTGTAGCTCCAAGAAAGTACCATGTAGTGGTAGATGTCATCGTAAAGACAAAGCAAGTTAAATAAATCAACCAATTGCAAAATACTCAAGTAAATCAACATTATTTAAAGCTTGAATCATTACGGGAGACTATTGTTATTAATAAAGAAAAGCAGAGATAAACTTGTTATGAGAAACAATATTAAAGGTGCTATAAAGCAGCTCAGGTTTTTAAGAATTGAAAATATACAAGATTTGTGCTTGGAGGTTTTGAGGAGATACAATATAGGTCTAGCAGAGGTTATAATATGTATAGACAAGCAGGGAACAGCGAGATATTTCATTAATGAGCCGCAAATAAATACAGAGCTTCGCAAATTATATGAAAGCCTCATGGAAAATCTTTATACTTCTTATCTTAGTCTAGAGACGTTTGATGATCTTAAGAAGGCGTTAGAGGCAATAGCAAAAGAGCTAGACTTACATGATTTAATGCATAAGTATTACGATACAATAATATATTATATACATAGAGATGTTAAGGGATATGGAATTTTAGATGTGGTACTAAGAGATGATAGTGTAGAAGATATTGAATTATCACACTGGAATAGACCCATTACAGTTGTTCACAGGGATTTTCTATCATATGAAGCACTTGTAACTAATATTCAGTTCCAAAGTGAGGAAGAAGCAAGAAATTATATAGATAGACTTGCAATAAAATGTGGAAAATCTATATCAATAAAAAAACCAGAACTCCACGCCACATTACCTGAGGGCTTTAGAATTGCAGCTACTATTGGAGAACCAATAGGATCTAGTCCTACATTCGATATTAGGAAACTTACAGAAATACCTATAGATGTGGTGACACTAATTAAACAAGATATTGTAGATAATAGAATTGCAGCGCTTCTATGGCTTGTTAATGATGCCAAGCTCTTTTATGTAATTATTGGTGGTAGTGGTTCTGGAAAAACAACTCTTTTAAATGCCTTTTTGCAGCTAAGTAACCCTAATTGGAAGATTATAGTAGTTCAGGATGTTCCTGAAGTAAAGCTTCCACTAAGACCCAGATTCATACAGTTCTATGGCGAGGATTCGGAAGAATTGCTTCAGAGATGCTTTACAGCACTAAGATATAGACCTGACATGCTGATAGTGGGTGAGGTGAGAGGAAAGGAAGTAATAGCTTTAGTTAGAGCTGTGGCTTCAGGATCGGGTTCAGCAACAACCTTTCATGCATCGACACCTGAAGAATATGAAATGGCTATTCGAGGGCTTCTCTCGCAGGACTTATATACAATGCTTTCTCTAAATACAGCGTTGATGATACTTGTATCAAGAATTCGTAAGGGTTATAAAGTTGAAAGGAGGATATGGAGGATTTATGAAAGGGTTGGTGATGAATGGAAGGAAATATTTGTTCCTGAAAAGGTTGATAATATTTTAAAGAGTTATACAATGAAAAGACTTTCAAAAAGGTTGATAAGAGACGATATTGAAGCAGAGTATGAGTATAGATTAAAAGTGTTAGAGAATATGAGCCAAGGTTATGAGTCTGTGGAAAGAATTCTTAAAAGATTCTATGGCATATAACTCATTAATGCAATTCAGTGTGCGCCTTTCTTCCTACCTGTTCTCTTCGCTGCAATATGCCCAACTTTTCTGCCTGGTGGAGCCCTTCTAGATACTGTTGTAGGTCTAGACTCGCTTTGATGAGATCCTCCTCCATGTGGATGATCAACAGCATTCATTGCAACACCTCTTACACGAGGCCATTTTCTTGCTCTCACCCTCCACTTATAATATGCATTACCTGCTTTAAGCAGAGGTTTCTCTACTCTACCACCACCTGCAACTACGCCTATAGTAGCTCTTGAGTCAAGAAATACCGCTTTTTGTTTACCACTAGGTAGTGTTATTATGGCATGTGTGGAGGTTTTGCCAGTTAAAACAGCATAAGAGCCACCACTTCTGACAAGTTTGCCACCGTCATAAGGTCTTAATTCTATGTTACATATCTTCGTACCTTCAGGAATGTTTCTGAGTGGGAGTATATTACCAATATTGGGTTCGGCATTGGATCCTATTTCAATTATTTGCCCTGATTTAAGTCCTTCAACAGCAATATTGTAGAATTCTTCACCATTCTCAAGTTTTACTAAAGCTATGGGTGCTCCTCTTCCAGGGTCATGCAAGATGTCGACAACAATACCCTTTACTAACTTGTCAGCGGTGATGTTAGGGTATTTTACCGGGGCTGTTCTCAAATGGCTAGGACTTCTAAATGTTGAAGTCCCTCTACCCATTCTTTGAGCAAGAATTCTCTTACCCATACAGCCACACCATAAGGCAGCTTACTTCAGGGCTACAAAGAGGGTACTCCTTGTGGCTTTTAGACCAGGTTCTCCATGCTTAACTTGTTTTGTTGTAGGTGCAAATTCGCCAAGGTAATGCCCTATCATTTCCGGAACAATTTTTACGGGAGCAAATTCTTTGCCATTGTAAATAGCTATGGTCAATCCTACCATAATAGGAAGAATTATCATATCTCTTACACGTGTCTTTATCGTGACCTCTTTGCATTCGTTTACAAGTTTTTGCCGAGCTACTAAAATTTTTTCAAGGAGCCTTCTGTGCCTTGGTGAAAATCCTCTTGTTAAACTTCTGCGAGCTCTGCTAGGCAAGAGCTTTACGAGCTCGTCCATGGGCATTTCTAAGAGCTCCTCTAAGCTTTTACCTCTATATCTAAACTTCTTCCATTCAATAGGTGGCTCCCAGCACTGCTTACTCATAAAGTATTCAACCTTTCTTGCTTAACTAGGTTTTTGACGAGCTTATAAATTCGTATCAGCTCATTCCTTCCTCAAGAATATGCCTTTGCATTAGATCTTTTATTGTTATTTTCAACTCTCTATAATAGTAGATATTATGTGATGTTTCTCTACATTAATAAATGTAAATTTCGTGAATTATTATCCTAAGGGTTTAGAAAAACTTATTAACAGTTTTATATATGAAAATCAAGATGTTAATAGCAATATTGATTATTGGCATTGAGGTAGTTATTGATGGGAGGTAAGCAAAAAACAACGCTATTTATTGTAAAGAGTAGTAGTCAGCAAGAAGAGAGACCTAAGAAGCAGAAGGAGAAAAAGAGCTAATATGATAAGGTGTTTTAATACAGGTGATGCAACGTGGCGCATAGGAAGACTAGCGCACCTAAACGTGGAAGCCTAGGTGTTAGACCTAGAAAAAGAGCATCTGAGTTTATTCCACATATAAGAAGCTGGCCTTCACTGCAGCTGGAGAGTCCTAGAATTATAGGGTTTCTAGGCTACAAAGTTGGTATGACACATGTAATATTAGTAGATGATAGACCTGGTACACCTACACAAGGTAAGGAGATTTTTGTCCCCGTAACAATAATTGAAACTCCTCCGGTTATCCCAATAGCATTAAGAGTGTATGGTATTAATGAGTATGGAGGCTATGCTGTACTAAAGGATATTTGGATAGAGCCTCCAAAAGAAATTGAGATTTGGAGGAGGATTCCCACATACAGACCTTCAACTAATATTAGTGAAAGAATTGAATGGATTAAGAATCATTTACAGGATGTAAGACGCGTATCTTTGATTATGGCAGCAAATGTTAAATCTGTTGGTGGTTTAAGTAAAAAGACTCCAGACATTTTTGAAGCTGTGGTTGAGGGTGGAGATATAGCACAAAAAATAGCCTATGCCTTGGATGTACTAGGGAAAGCAATACATGTTGACAATGTCTTTACTCCTGGGCAATTTACAGACATCATAGGTGTGACCAAAGGTAAAGGATTTCAGGGAGTGATAAAAAGATTTGGTGTAAAGGAGTTGCCTAGATGGCATAAACATAGAAAAGGTAGCAGAAGGATTGGCAGTAGGAGTCCAACAATAGGAGCAATGTCTGAAGTGCCTCAACCAGGGCAAATGGGATTTCATCGCCGTACAGAATTTAATAAGAGGATTATCGCTATGGGAGATAACGGTTATGAAATAACCCCAAGTGGAGGCTTTCCACATTATGGTGTTATTAAATCAAGGTGGCTGATGATTTGGGGTAGCTGCATAGGTGTTCCAAAAAGGCCGCTCATACTCAGATGGCCCATAAGACCTCCTAAATGGCAGCCAAATAAACCTCCGAAAATTGTTTATGTGAGTTTGCAGAGCAAAATCAGTTAGGTGAGGATGTTGATGGAAACAAGATACATACTTGTATATCCTATACAAAAGAGATATGGATCGCTAGTGGATCTTAATGGGAATGTTGTAGATAGGATAGAATTACCTAATTTATTTAACTATCCAGTACGCATAGACCTAATTAGAAGAGCCGTTTTATCTGCTTTCACAGCACAAATTCAGCCAAAGGGTAGAGACCCACTTGCTGGAAAGAGAAGAGTTGGTGAGTCGTGGGGTATTGGGCACAGCGTTGCAAGAGTGCCGAGACTGAATAATGGCAGAGCTGTTTTTGTGCCAAATGCTCGTGGTGGTAGAAGGCAATTTGCACCCACACCCCTTGAGAGAGTTCGAGAAGAGATAAATAGAAAGGAGATGAGGCTAGCAATAATCTCAGCGTTAGCAGCGTTGAGCGATAAAAAGATTGTGTTGAGGAGGAACTACATAATACCGCAGGGAATAGAATTCACACCAATAATTGTGGTCAATGATTTTGAATCTTTCAATTCAACAAAAGATGTTAGAGAGTGGCTGAAGAGAATAGGGCTATGGCAAAACATAGAAAAATCGCAAGATAGTACTAGGATTAGGAGTGGAAAAGGAAAAATGAGGGGCAGGAAATACAAGGAAAGCAAAAGCATATTATTTATAGTATCTTCAGTACATGTACCAGTAGTTAACGCTATTAAAAGCCTTCCTGGAGTTGATTACTTGACGCCTACTACAATGAACATTCTTAAGCTTGCACCTGGCGGCATGCCAGGCAGGCTTGCAATAATTACACAAAAAGCTTTAGAAGAGTTATCAAGGATTTACATTGTTGAAAAGCCTTAATTAATGTTGAAGGTGATTATAAATGTCTAAAGATATCTTAGTAATGGTTGTAACAAGTGAGAAAGCATATCTGCTTGCTGAAAAATATAATTACTTAACGGTAAAAACATATAGGAATGCCAATAAGAAGGATATTAAAGAGTTTATTGAAAAGACCTTTAATGTTAAGGTAGTTAAAGTTAATACATTAATCGACCGCGATGGTTATAAAAAGGCGTATGTTAGGCTTGCACCAGAATATAGAGCTCTAGATATAATGGAGAGACTTTCAAGATAATATATAATGATGTGACTGCCGAGTGCTGAGTCAATGATGACAGGATCCCCTATCTGAATATTGGATATGAAATAGTTGTAATACAGTATTGGAAGAAGGAAGGGAAATGTTATGTTGTCATCGAAGTATACAAAAAGATTGAACATCTTTCTGCTCCTTAATGATGAGAATAGTATAAATCTCATAAATAGTATGCTAAAAGAATTCTGTAAAGAAAATGCTTGCGTCTATAAGATACACCCTAGTAGCGTTATAAAAAGGCTTTTTTATATAGAGTGTTCTTCCACTCTTACACCTTTAGATAAACTCTATAAAAATATAGAAAATATAGTATTGAAGAGTGCATCAAATATCATATCATGGTATAAAATAGAAAGTGTTGAAATCAAGTAACCTTCTAATTCATTATTAATGTTTACAAGAACTGCGCAATGCAATTAAAATTCCTAGTGGGGGAATACTCGATAAAAAGTTTTTCATTGTGTCACGTTCTCTTTCTAGGAATATCACTATGGCAGATAGAATGATATATAATAATATAGCTACTAGCGTTATGAAGTTATATAGCATTGCTTCAAATGATAGGGCAACAAGTGTTGCACCTATATGCAATAACACATCAACTAGTTTATCATAAGACAAAGCATATAGTTGTTGCATGGTTTGTTTAGCATTGCAAATCCTATTTTTGAAGCTTACAAAAAACTGCATAACTTTGATAATAGGAATAGGTAAGACAGTTAACTCTATTAGTATAATAAAGTCTCCAGTAAATAAGAAGAAAAGAAATGCTTCAATAAACACTTGATAGCTTTTTCCGTAGTAGAGCACAACCAAGAGCTCTATTAACAACAATGGCATCAGAATAAATGTGAATCTTAGGAAATTGTTAAGAAGAGTTAGGAGATTAATATTAATCTTGCTGAAGAAGAGCGCTGCTGATAATATATAAGTGTATATACTCAGAGAAGTGCTAAACAAGAACAGCTTATATACGTGTAAGAATAGTATGCCGTACAAAATAGAGTAGATGTTGCATAGTGATTCTATGAGGTTTTTATGCATAACTTATCAGCTTCTTAAGCTATTGAATTCGATACTAATGCACTGCATTAGTTAATGCTAAAATATATTTTCAATTTAAAGATAATAACATTTGTTGCACTTAAAACGCCACTACCGAAAAACATTTTCCAGTAGTTTATGGTACGTGTTTTTATGAGTTATGATGAGAAGGTACTAAAACACTATATAAAACTAGGCTTTACCAATCTGACTGAGATTCAAAGAGTGACTTATACCAAGATATTGAATCACGACATGGACTTAATTGTGTCAGCGCCAACAGGTTCTGGTAAAACAGAAGCAGTCATTATACCGCTGCTCATTAAACTAGCTGAGAAAGGACTTCTACGCAGTGAAGGCATTCTGGTACTATATATAACACCCCTCAGAGCTCTAAATAGAGACCTTGGAAAAAGATTAAATAGCATTTGCAAAGTTTTTGTTTGCAATGTTGATATATGGCACAGTGACACTCCTTCTACTACAAGAAAGAAAATAATCAAAGCACCTCCTCATATACTTTTAACAACTCCTGAGAGCCTTCAAATATTGTTAATCAAAAAGGAATTCATAAAACATTTTAGCAAATTGTATGCAGTAATTATTGATGAGATACAGGAATTGATACAAGATGAAAGGGGTGCAGAATTACTTTTAGCTATGGAAAGACTTGACACAATGTTAGGTAGGCACATCAGAAGAATAGCAATAACAGCTACATTAAATGAAGATAACTTGAGATTTATGGGTAAGGTTCTGTTTTCTAACAGACATTTTGATGTGGCTATAGCTGATTCTAAGAAGAGGTATGAAGCAGATGTAATGCTATCTACAGGGAATTATCAATGGGGCTTCTTCGCGGTAGGAGATATTGTTAAGAAAATTAGTGAAATAGTTAAAAGCAAGCAACACCGTCAGATACTAATATTTACGAACACTAGGACCTCAGCAGAAGAGCTAAGCTACTTGCTAAAATCTGAAGGAGAATTAGATGAGAATGCTATAGGATTGCATCATGGATCGCTATCAAGAGGTGTTAGGGAAGCTATTGAAAAGAATTTTAAAGAGGGACAGATAAGGGTTGCTATTTCAACATCTAGCCTTGAACTTGGTATTGACATAGGCGCTGTAGATCTTGTTATCCAGTATTTGTCACCTAGACAAGTAACAAAACTTTTACAAAGAATTGGTAGGGCAGGTCATAGAGAAGATGAGGTGTCGAAAGGAATAATAGTATCACCACCAATAATTTCAGAACTTGTTGAATCAATAATAATAGCTAAGAGATTAGAAAGAGGCGATTTAGAGCCGCTAAACATTCATGTAAATAGCTTAGCTGTTTTAGCACACCAACTTGTGGGTTTAGCCTTAGAAAGGGATTCAATTTTATTGACACACTTCTGGAAAATAGCAAAAAGATCGCTTCTATTTCAAGACACAAGTTTTGACACGGTAAAGAAATTAACACAGTTTCTTAACGATATCGGACTCTTAAAATGTCATCAAGACGAGCAGGATGTTATATGTAACGCTACAAAGAGAGGATACATATACTATGTAACAACGAACATGATACCCAATACTAATGAATATCGTGCAAAATCTATTACAGATCATAAAGTAATAGCATTACTAGACGAAGATTTTGTTGCTCTTTGCAATCAGGATGATGTTATAGTTCTTGGTGGAAATGCCTGGCGTATCATTAATGTAGATTATGATGAGAAATCGGTGTGGTTATCTCCTCTACTAGATGCTAGACAAGTTATTTTACCTAAATGGGTTGGCGAGAATATACCTGTACATGAAAAAGTAGCAAGGGAAACATGTTCATTTCTTAGACGTTTCTGTGCTTGCAGAGATGAAACATGTGTCGACAGGCTTTTCAATTCTTATAAAATCAATGAGTCGGTAAGAGTGTTCCTAGTTGCAAATAAAGACAATTTATGCAAAGTTTATCCAAGTGATAATATACTTACAATAGAGCTGCATAGAATCCCTAAAGAAGATAAGTCACTCATAGCTGTGTATCACTGTTTAGGTTCAAGAGGTTCTGAAGCTTTTTCATTGGCGTTGCTAAGAATTCTTAGAGAATACCTTAATGTAGGCGGTAGTTATAAATCTCATCAACTTGGGACAGTAATTTTAACGAACAGATCCTTATCTATTGACGAGCTTAAAAAGGCTCTTACAACCTTAATTCAACTTCATAAAAAGAATTTGCTGAAAGGTATTATAATAGATGAATTGAAAAAATCATCTTTATTTAAAAGACGTGTTATTGAAGTTGCCAAGAAAATGGGTATAATAGCTAAGGATAGTAGTATAGAAGAGGTAAGGAAAGTGCTTAGTGCATTACTTGACATGGAGCTAATAGTGGATGAAGCTATTAGAGAGCTTCTTGTAGAAAATATTGACATAAATGTAGTTGAGGAACTTTTACAGAAGGTTGTGGAAAGCAAAAAAGTTAAGATTGTTATGACAAAGACTGCATCACCATTCTTACAAGAAATATCACAATTAGGTTCATTACGATATATTATCAGGAGCTCTACATTGCCAAGAAACCTAGTTATTGAAATAACAAAGCAGAGATTGCTAAACAAGAGGTCTAAGCTAATTTGCCTCGTATGTGGTAATGTGTTCGAGATTAATATAGGTGAATACCTTGCAGAGAAGTGTGTGGAGAAAAACCCATTCAAGTGCTTCATCTCATGCCCTTATTGTACATCCAAAGCATTAACTGTTTTAGAGAATGATAATGAATTACAAGAGTTTAAGGACATGTTAATTAAATTAAAGAAGAGAGGGTTTTCAAAAACAGATATAGGTGAATATGAAAATATGGAAAGAGCTTCAAAAGTAGCAAATCTCATAATGGAGTACGGATTAGCGGCTCTTATAGCTCTTCAAGGTATTGGCATTGGCATTGAATTTGCGAAAAGGGTTTTAGCAAAGTCACATAACTGGGATTCTCTCATATCTAATATATTAGAATATGAAGAGAATTACCTTAGAACACGGAAATACTGGGATTAAGATACTCATAGTTGAAACATTTTATAAATACGAGAAGTTTTGGGAGATAAAGATGGATATAGTATCGCTGATAAAAGACTTAATAAGCAAAACAGTTATGATTGCGTGGCTATTATTTTTCCTTTCATGGATTATAGGATGGGCCATAAAAGGAGCGCCAATACCTATGGGTAGAGCTAGAAAGTTAGGACAAAGCCTGGTTGAAGATGCTGTATGGGGTGCTTTTTGGATTGCTGTTGGAACAACAATATTTTGGTTTATCACTTACATATCATCTTATTTGGGTAATGCACTTCCATCACCACCTACACCACAAGTACCATAAACCAATAGCCTTGACTAAAGTCAGGCTCATTAGCATTTAACAGCAATTGTATGTGATAAACATGTATATGTTTTTAGTTACGTATTACCTAACCATCCTAACCTTCTACTTAGGAGTGCTGATATACTCTTTGCCAATACCACTTAGTGGTTTAAAGCGATGGGCGCCAAGACTAATAGCAGATGCCTTTTATATTATGACGTTATTGTTCAGCATGTCATCAGTGGTGAGTTTTTCAGAGATTCTTCAAGGGTTGTTGGGCGGGAATTGGAATTTTTTCTTATCATATATGAAGGCTTCGATATTTTTTAGATCACAATTATTAGTGTTTTTAGGTTCTATAAATGGTATTCTATCCAATCTCAAATTCTTATCGGGTTTTACAAGGATAATTTCAATGATTATGGGGAGCATTTCTGCTTCGCTCTATGCTTTTACAATAATGTACGCAATTGCAACCCTAGTTAGATACTCTTTCTGGACGCTCATAATGATAGGCTTGGCATTAATGGCCATACCATTCAGAATATCTCGTGGAGCTGGCGCCTTCCTCATAGCATTTGCTCTAGTTTTCAATACTGCATTACCATTGTATATACAGTTTGCAAAAATGCTCATAATTTCTGAAGATAAGGAGCTCAGCACTCCAATAATTTTTGGTAACGTCATTAACATGGCTAGACAACCTTTGTATACTGGCTATATAGGATTGGAGTATCCTAGTGGATATATAGGACCTCTACCAGTATATTCATCTGTATACATTATTTCTGCTACAGGATTCCTGCAACAAAATTTAACCATGTATTATGATGTTTGTGGTCATCAGTTCTATACAAACATTTCTAGAGCGTCTATGGCAAGTCTCTGTAAAAGCATGTTACAAACTAATGCACCTCTATGCAGAGTCGATATAATGGTGTATGGCTTAATAGTGTATAGAGAAGGAATAGCATTGCATGCTATGCCATTTCCAAAATCAGTAAATATAACAACTTTTACCTCAACTTATATAGAAGTTTATACAGATTCTGATACTGAATACAGTTTCTACATATCTATAGTAGATAGCTACACAATTAAATCGCTGAAAATTGATGGCAAGAGCATTAGCGATGTAAACAGCGTTTTTAAATACAAATGGTACTGGTATAATCTGAACGGCAAAACATATGAAATTTCCATACCGCCAGGAGTTCACCGAATAGAAATTGAATTAGACAAAGATGCAAGCTCAAATATTGAGCCAGATGAAACATATGTATATGAAGCGCAATTGGCACTAATGGATTATAGTAATGCCCCTGGATTACTTGATGAAATAACGCGAATTATGTACATAGATGTAGTGGGGGCAGCACTCTATACATCATTACTCTTATCGATAAGTGTTGGTCTTGCAAAATTATTAGGAGGTGTTTCAAGGATTAGAGTAATACCGTGATGTTAAAACAGATTTTACTCTTCTAAGATGGGGAAAGTCTCCTTGGAGGATGAGCTTATTAAAAAGATAATACTATTTAACCTATTTGCGATTATAACATTACTCATGCTTTACAGAAATATTGATTTAACAGTAGTGTTGATTTCAATTGTTTTTATATTAGTAACTACAATTATCATGATATACCAGCATAGCCGCATGATGAAATCATAAACGAGGGAGCAAATACAATAATTGAAATATAGCATATTAGCTCTCCAACAATGAAAACAATATAAAAGCTTTTAACATCTTATAAATGATAAAACCAAAGAGTTTGGGATATTAAGTTGAGTGAAGAAGAAGTCAGCGAATCATTAGCTCAAGAGGAAAAGCAAGCAATGGAAGAAGTCAGCGAATCGTATTATGAAGAAGCAGAAGTAGAATACATAGCATTTTCGCCTCAAGAACTTGAGCAATTCTTAACACGTTCAGAAACATGGGATAGAATTGCTAAAGGAGAGATATCGCTAAATGAAGCAAAAAGCATCTTGGAATCACAGCAAAAAAGTGCAGGTCAGAGAAAGGCAACGCCAAGTAGAGGTAAAAAGAGGCGTAGAAGAAGTTCGTAAAGTATAAGAATAGGATTGCCCTTCTAAGATTAAAGCAATTATTTTGAGCTATGCGACTTCATAACCTAACTCAATTAGAGCTTTTTCAACGAGATCTCTATTGAGTGATTTATCAAAAACTATTACAACAACTTTCTTATCATCTTTTTTAATAAGTTTAATCTTATCCACCAGAACATTTCCACGTAATAATTCACTTATGTTTTTCTTTGGCGTTAGAAAATCTTTGAACTTTCTTTGAATTAAGGAATAGAAGGTATCAAAGTGTAACACCATTCTTATACTATCTTCTACATCTTCTCCTCCTTTACCCAAAGCTTTCTGCATTTTTCTTAATAATTCTATCGAGGTGCCTGCCTCCACCTCAATAGCAACATAATCGCCAAGCATTGTAAACAACTTAACTCTCTGAGCCAATTCACCTCACTAAGGGATTATTATTGCACTTTCAAGTTTTTAAGCCGATAATTTTTTAGATTTGAGTAGAGCAAAAGTTTTCTCCGGGTTTGAAGCATGAGTGCTAGATTAACGTATCCTGTTGGATCTGTATTGAAAAATGTATCACAAGTATTGAAGCGCATTGTAGATCAGGTGCCGATAGTAATAAGCTTAGATCAATTTTCTATAGAGGCATTCTCACCAGATAAAGTTTCTATGATAGTTGTGTCAATACCTTCAACAGCGTTTGAGGAGTATAACTTAAGTGGTGAGATAAGCATTGTCGCTGATAGGGACGAACTCGCAAGAGCGTTAAAGAGGGCTACTAAGAGAGATAAGGTAACCCTGGAATATACGGAGGGTACTAGGGAGCTCAAGGTTAAGGTATTCAATGTTAGAGCAAATTTAGAAAGAGAATATAGCGTATCTCTATCTGAAGTAGGTTTTGAAAGAGTGGGTGAAATAGATATACAACTCGAAGTCTCAGCTAGCATACCTTCACCAGAATTTATAGCTGTAATCAAGGATGCTGACGTAGTAAGTGAGGAGATTACATTTATGTATTCTTCTGAGTTAAATGGTATAAAGGTTTCGGCCCACGGAGATGTAGGATCTTATGAAACAGTATTAAAGCAATTCCAGCCCTTAACATACCTAGAATCCTCTGTGAGCAATGTCTTAGCAAGGTATAGTGTCGAGCATTTGAAAGCTGTTGCAAAGCTTCTGGATTTAGCAGATGAATGTAGCATTTCATTTGGTTCTGACAAACCATTAAAAATATCTTTTGATGTATTGGGTGGAGGAAAAGTTGCAATATGGATTGCTCCAAGATCTTAAGAGGATATGATGTATGTATAGTGATATTGTAAAGGTTGATTCGAAGGGAAGAATAACAATACCATCAGCAATAAGGTTGCTTTTTGGTGTAGAGGAGGGAGATAAACTAATTCTATTGATTGATGAAGAAGAGCAGAAAATTGAGTTACGCAATATCAAGACAAGCAACCTAGTTATTTGTAGGATGGTAGATAATCCAGGGAATGTTATAGAATTGCTTAGTAAAATAAGTGGCAATGTAATCGCTTTTAATTGCAGATGCTATGATGCTTCTTGTAGCAAATTTAAATGTAGATTCATTGTAGAAGAGAAGATCTTGAGAAGTTTAAGCAATAGTAATTTGCATTGTTTCTCTACAAATCCATAATACTAACGTTTTTAACGTCTTTGACGAGGTGCTATACTTTATTAGTTTCCTAAACTATTAACATGTGTAGTAGTGTGGTGTGTTAGCATGAGTTCAACAATAAGATTTGTGTTTGCAGATGCTAGGATTTGGAGATATGTATTGAGAATCCTAGCAGACTACTTAGAAGTTGTAGGAATGAAAATAAGCCCAGGTGAAGGAGTTAGGATAAAAGCTATGGATCCTAGTAGAGTCATGCTATTAGATTTCAGTATACCAACAACAGCTTTCGAAGAGTTTGTCGTTGAAAAGGATGAGACACTATTCCTCAATTTAGAAAATGTCTCAAAGATATTGAGAAGAGCTGCTAAAACAGATAAGTTTGCGCTTTCTAGTGATGGTACAAAACTCACCATAGCTTTAATATCTAAGGGGGGTACGCAAAGGAGCTTTACATTACCCCTCATATCTTCAACTTATGAAGAAATCCCAGAGCTTTCATTAGAATTCAAAGTTACGGCTAAGGTTATTGGACCTGTATTTGCTACTGCTATATCGGTTCTAGAAGAGGTGGGTGAAGCAATAAAATTTAAAGCTTTACATGAAGGTCTTGCTATATCCTCCTCATCAGAATTAGGTGAAACAGAGTTTCTTTTCACTACTACTTCGGGTACTTTAATAGATTATCAAATAGCTGATGAAACTCAGGAATTCTCTAACACTTATTCAATGGAATACATATCTATGTTATCGCAAATATCAAAACTTGCAGAAACAATTTCTGTAAAGCTTGTTCCAGAGGCGCCTTGTGAAATAGCATTGGATATAACTAGTGGTGCTCAGTTAAAGGTGTATGTTGCACCAAGAATTGAATGAGGAGTTGCCATAATAATGGAGAGCGAAAAGAATTATAATGATAAGCTAGTTTTTGGGCAACTGTTTAAGAAGTATTATAAGCAAGCATGGCTTGAAATACCACAAGATTTGCCACTTAGGGAGATAGCTTTACAGCCTATTGATGGGGATTACTATATACGGCACTTAGTTTTTGAATCGAGGAAGCAACTAACGGATTACATTACAGAGGTTCATATACCAAGGCATCTCTATTATTCATCTGCTAAATATAGAGACCCTGGTAATCAGATTATGAATGAAAAAGGATGGATAGGAAGTGATCTTGTTTTCGATATAGATGCAAATGAAATTCTGCAATGTAAGGATAAAGTTATAGAAATCAGGTTCTGCAGGAAATGTGGTTATATAGCTCCAATGGAAAGCAGCGAAAAAAAGTGTCCTTTGTGTGATGGTGAACTAACGAAATTTGAGCATGTTGAGCCTGAGTGCATAAAGCTTGCATTTGAGTATTTGAGAAATCTTGTAGATATTATCGAAAATGACTTTGGCTTTGATAATTATAAGATGAGCTTTTCAGGTAATAGAGGGTTTCATCTAGTAGTAGAGTTATCTAGTCCTTATGATGCAATGGATTCAGAAAGCAGGAGGGAATTAGTATCATACATTGTGCTCACTGATGCCTATAAAAAGGTTATCAAGAATATGTATGTGGCTGATAGAAGCAAAAAGAACTTAATATATCCATTGCCAAGAATGGGTAATGGGGGAATAAAGAGGAGGATAGCAAAGTCATTGCTCAAGAAAGTAGCAGATATAAAGCTTAGAGAGTTTTTAATGAATCGCTTAGATGAAATTGAAAGTGATAGACTTATGCAACTTGTAAAGATCTTAACAGACAATATTGATGAAATTCTAGATGATCTGAGTATACCGATAGATTCTAAAGTAACCATAGATACAACTCATTTAGTAAGAGTGCCCAATAGCTTGAATGGAAAAACAGGTTGGAAAGCGTTTTTGATAAAGGATTTGACATACTTTGAATTAAGTCATTATGAGGTTTCAATAGAGGGCTTAGACGAACTTTTTAAGATTAGAATAGCTGTAGATCTACCAGCGATTACGATCATTGATAGAGCTTTCAAACTAAGACGAGGAGACATTGTGAAGCTAGAGTATGCCTATGCCTCGTACCTCATTTTTAAAGGTGTTGCTGAATTCATATCTATAGCAAGGTAATCTATAGCAAACTAAATGAGTTAAGGTAGATAATTGATGTCTGTTGAGGTATATGAGAGACTCAAAAAGATTTTTGAAGAATGTATTGAAAATGAGAAAATAGAGTCAAAAGAAATATACGCAGCTATAGAAACAATAAATAGAGAAGCTCTGATTATGAAAGCATGGTGCTTAGAGAATGCAAGCAAGGGATTTGAAAAACTCTGCAACGATTATGAGGCCTCGAAGTCCTCAATAACAAGGATTTTAATTCAACTTGCTTTAAGTAAGGCTGTCATAGGACAGGCAAACATCGGTGAAGATGAGGCAGGTTTGATATTAAAGAACGTGCTAAAGGTTATTGAGGGATTTTGGAGCCTTACTCAAAAAAGTCTTTTACTAATTGACAGAGGAACCTTGTGCAGGGTACTAAAACCGTTTCAGGCAAGATATACTATAGCATCACCCGGTTATGTTACTTACTTGCCACTTTCCATAGCTTTACATCTTTCTGCCATAGGATTCGTAGAAATTATTGAAGTTTTTTAGCAATAATGCTCAGATGCGCTATTGGATTTAGAACTTTGGCTCGGCAAATAAGAGCGTGAGTGTGGCTCCAGTTTTCATAAAGCGTTTGCCACTCGCCATGCTTTGAAATTAGCTATGATTATATGGTAAGCAACCCATCACACTACCCTCAAGCCTGCTCACCACAGAGGCCCACCACTAGTTACCTAGTTGTTCATCGCCCTGCATATCTCGGGCTTGGAGTAGCCATGAGGTATATTAAGCTTTATTATTTACAAGTTTTGCTTGGCTATAAACTCTAGAGAGCATAAAGAAGTTGTATAGAGGTATAGACTAGACAAACACATAGCATCAGCACACCGTTTGCCCCTAATGCTCATTCTCATTTGTTTATGTTTATTCGTTGCCTCTAGAGGGCTTCCACCTCGCCCACACCTCACTGCAATTGGTGTGAGTTCAATGGGTTGCTGTCGAGCCCAACGAAACAGGGCTCCCATTTATGTTTGGCTCGCTAAGGCTTGGAGCAGAGCTCCCATCACCTAAACAGTCCAGGGGATATAAACAGGGTCAAAGCTTACAAATCTAACTCCTAATCATCAACTCAGAAACAGCCCACAGCTTTAAGAAGTATCTAGACAGCTGTACACAAATAACTTCAAATCTACAACAGCCGTAGCCAGGTCTATATCAACTGTGAATACCTATGAATAGTTGCAAATACGTAGCTTAATCACTTTCTATAACTACTAACACCTTGACTCTTTTCCCATGGAACTTCCTGAGCTTTAGTTGGTAGTCTTTTGGTGGGTATATAACATACCTATCACCAGATATCTTAACTACACTAGCTTCAAACATATAAACAATGCTCATGAAACCACCAGAACTATAGAAGTCAACAAAATTTATAAGCATTGTTAGCAAATTTTCTACTTGCTGTGAACGCCAATGAGCCTCTCTATGAGGGTT
>JAPWTX010000005.1 GCA_028275825.1 Ignisphaera sp.
TATCCCAGGTACCTTGAGAAGCTACGCGAACTTGTCTATTCTTCTCACATCCTAGAGAGCCATGAGCAATATACTTCAAGTCAATGACCAGAATCAATGAACATCACCATTGCATGTCTGATATTCATCACATGCAATGTCCAGAACAACTTGTTGAAAAAGAGAAGAACGTGAACCTGTAACCATTTTTCTATTGTTTGGTGCCGCGGCCGGGATTTGAACCCGGGTCACGGGCTCGAAAGGCCCGCATACTTGTCCGGGCTATACTACCGCGGCGCTATGTGTTGTTTGTCGTGTTGGGCTTTAAAGCTTTGCTTTTCTTAGAGCTTTTTTGCTATGTCTATTACTCGCTCTACGAATTTTTTGTCGTAGTATTGTTCTAGTTTGAGTATGTTCACTGCGTTTTCGTAGCCTCCGAATTTCTTGGCAAGTTCTCTTAGCACTTCGCTTACCTCCCATGGGAATACTATCCAGCTTTTTGTTTCCCCTACATAGTAGTCTGGAAGTGTTATTGACCAGGGTTTGAGGTATAGTGTGGCTGTTTTGATGTCCTTGGCTCCATGTAGTCTAGCTATGTCTACAGCTACCTGTAGTGTTCTCCCGCTATCGGCAACGTCATCCACTATCATAACCCTTTTATCTCTAACATCGTGGAGTAGTGGCGTTACTACAACTGGTCTTTCAGCTCTTTCACCAACACCCCTATAAAACTTTATCTCCACAGTAGCAATACTATCTATACCCAGGTAATCGCAGAGTATTTTAGCAACTATGTACCCACCCCTCAGCACTGCAATAACAACATCTGGTCTATAGCCAGAGGACTGCACCTTTTCGGCAAGCTCTAAACCTAGAGCCGCTAGGTCATTCCAAGTAAGCACCAGAAAGTTATCCACTGTACAAACCACCTCATCACAAAGCTCTGATTTAAAGGGCATTAAAGCTGTAGCGCACTAAAACCCAAAAGCCAAGCTTACACTTAAGTGATAAACTTATATATTGTTTCAGCTCTAAACCAATATAGATAAAGCCAAAGGGTTGAAGCAATGAGTACAGGAGCGTCGGGAAACACAAAAACAATCGTACTTGGAAACAGACCACTAAGAGAATACATACTCGAAGCAATAATAAGCATAAATAGAGATGTCGACATAGTGGAAATACTTGGCAGAGGAAAACAAATCCACAGAGCAGTAACACTATACAACACACTAACCTCTAGACTTGGAGACAGAATCACTCTAAAAAATGTTGAGATAGGAAGCATGCTAATCAGAGGAAGAAGAGTGTCATACATAAAGATATCGATAGGAAAAAAATAACGATCATCACCAACAGCTTCAAGCTTCACATCATTGGATACTGTTCAAAGCCTATAAATTATGTAAATCAACACTCTAAAAACACTAACCAATGCCCTGGCATAATGCTTTGAACTTCATATAGGTCTATGTTTATACAGGCTTATTTGATATAACCCCATCTCTATCCCCGCAACACTTCTCAGAACCTCATTCACCTTGGATGGAAAAGTCTTGGGTCTTTTAGGAATGTTTGTTGTTAGCGGGATCCACCTTGATAGTGAGGATTATTAGACACACTTATACAGCTTATACCCCATCATAATTTTAGAGTTGATTGTTTCACTCGAATTTCAAAAACTTAGACCATTGTCTCTTAGGTGAGTAACACCAGTATCTCTATAATGTCGCCATCTGCTAATCCAAGGAATTTTCTAAGGTTTTTCTCTGCTATTAGCTCTATTACGTCAAAGCCCCATACTGTTTTCAGGGGTTTTACGATGTATACGCAGATGTGTTTTACATAGGCTTTCCAAGCCAGGACGGGTGATAGACCTTCTCTAGGGGGTTTAATTATAGTGTGAGGGCTTGGTGCTAGAACCCTTTTAGCTATGTCCACGTACTCGTGCTCTAGTCTAATGTTTAGTGTACCTGGATATGGCTTTATGCCTAGGGTCTTTTCTATCTCATTTTTATAAAGCTCGACATAGTTTCTCCCTTCACCAACACCACTAAAAACTCTGCCAACAATTTTCACATAGTTCACTGTGCTTTGCACCTCTTGCTTTACCCATGCATAATTTAAGCTTTTTTATTTCTACCATTTATCACTGTGTAGTGAGGTGCGTTGCCTTGGTTGGACCTGTTCATATAAAGGCTAGGAGAGGGGATGTTGCGGAAAGGGTTGTTGTAGCTGGGGATCCTGCTAGAGTTGAGCAGCTTGCTAAAATGCTTGAGAGCCCTAGGCTTGTGAATACCAATAGAGGCTTTCTAGTCTACACAGGGCTGTATAGAGGTGTTCCAGTTTCTGTAGCTGTGCACGGTGTTGGACACCCATCATCAATGCTGGTCGTTGAGGAGCTTGCAATGCTTGGGGCAAGAGTTGTTGTGAGGTTTGGTACCTGTGGTGCAATGGTTAAGGGTCTTAGAATAGGAGATGTTGTGATACCTACTGCTGCAGCTTATCACCCTGGTGGTGCTTTCTATCAGTATCTAAGGGATTATATCTGCATGGCTACAGCCCCTCACTTCGAGGTGCTGAAGACCCTTGTGGAGGAGGTTCAAAAGGCTGGGATAAACTATGTTGTGGGTCCAATTGTTAGTAGCGATGCTTTCTATGCTGAAGACCCCGAGTTTGTGAAGAGGTGGACTAGCAGAGGTATTGTAGCTGTTGAGATGGAGTGCGCAGGACTCTTCATGCTTGGAGCTATGAGGGGGCTTAAAACAGGGTCTGTGCTTATGGTCAGCGACTCGCTTGTAGAAGAGCTGGGGTTTGCTACTGCAGAAGAGCTGAAGACATATGTTGAAAAGGTTAGCAAAGCTGTGTTAGAGGCTATAGTGAGAGTAAATCCATGAATTCACAACAACTTCAACAAAATACCGCAATCCTTAAGAGACTTGTAAATAAGGTCAACTGTTTTCACAACCTCATCAGGTTTTTCACCCTCAACAACGATTTGAAGTGTAAGTGCTTTATAAGCCCCTGTTAAAATTGTGTGTTGCAAGGCTTTGGCGGGTTCCTCAACAATAGAAAACTTTGTGAGTGTGCTGCCATAGGAGCATACAAAGACCAGCTGAGACCCTGTACAAAGACCATCTATAGCTATAGACTCCCTCAACTTCGCTATGCACATCTGCTCCTCTGGCAAGCCCTGGAGTAGAGCCTCTAACACTACTCTAAACAATTTTATCACACTTTCAGCTAACTCTCTAAAATAATTAGCTAATATACTCTTACTACACAGGCTAGAGGTTTATGTGGAAGTGGAGCCCTAGAGATGTTGGAGCCCTAGTTGGTGTAGTTACATCTGGTTCTAGAGCCTCACTAGCACCAGTTAGAGTTTCTAAGGAGGCTATGGACTACGTTAAGGACGAGATGCTGGCAATAATAGACGATTTTGTGGAGGGGCGAAGGTTTTTAGGGGTGTTCAAAAGCAGTGTGAAGAGGGATCTAGCCATAGACTCCTCAGCACTCCCAACAACATTCGACCCTGAAAAGAGCCACAGCTTTTCGGCACCGCTTATGCAAAGCTATGTGGAGATAATAGGCGAGATAGCCCCTGAGGGAGGTGTCCATCTAAGCTTTGCCATACCGAGGCCTGGAAGCAATGTTTACACAGCTGAAAAGGGGGATGCACTGCTTGAAGTGCTAGACCTGCCGCAAGGTCTCTCCATAGGCTTTCACAAATTTTCGCATCTCCGAGTAGATCTAGATCCAAGGGCTCTAGACTTCCACATAGCTGTGCTGGGTGCTACAGGTTCTGGGAAGTCCAGACTTGTGAAGGCAATTGTTGAAGAGGTTCTAGTGAAAAAGCCTGACTACAGCATTGCAATATTTGATCATACAGGTGTTGACTATGCGGATAAATCTAGGTGGGGTAGTGTAGATGTGGAGATAGTTGATGCTTCGCAAATAGTGCTCGAACCTGATGTGATAGCCGATATTCTTGTAAATTACACTGGTTTAAGCACATATTATGAGGACTACATGTATGGCATAGTAATAGAGTATATAAAAAGTGTTGTGCAAAAAATTAGCCAGGGTTCTGAGGAAAGGGGACTCAAGTATTCTGCTTCTCACAGTCGTGGCATTGATTTAGAGGAGCTTTTAGAAAAGTACAGAATGTTGAGCACTAAGGGCTTGTTTAAGTGGAGCTTTAACGAGTTTGTAGCTATTGCTGAGTCCTACCTTAGAAAAATGGGTGCACGTGAATCAAGCGCAGTTAAGACAAGACTTTTGCTACACACAAGAGTTGGCAAGGGCTTTTTCGAAAGCAATTTGTCTAGAAGGAGAATTACTGTGGATGATGTAGTTCAAATGCTTATGGGTGGGAAGAACAGGGTGATTATAATCGATTTGTCTTCAGAGGTTGAGTATAGTGCTAAGAACTCTATTGTGTATCAAATTATTAAGAAAGTGTGGGACACTATAGCAGAGGGTAGAAGAAGAGCAGATCTCTTAGCAGTTGTTGATGAGGCTCACAACTATTGCTGTGAACGTGGATGCAGCCCTGCAAAAGATATTATCACGAGAACTGCTAGAGAAGGCAGGAAATGGGGATTTGGATTAATACTCGCTTCTCAGAGAATAGTAGATTTAGCACCTGAAGTTAGGGGAAATATAAACACCGTGTTCTTCTCAAGACTGCAGACAGCTGGAGATTATAATGAGCTTAGGAATTGGATTGAAGGGGTTGAGTACATGCAGTATACACTGCCCCTCCTAGCACCAAGAGAATTCTTCTTCGCAGGCCTAGGCAACCCACTTAGAAGACCCATTCTTATGAGGGTCAGAGATGTTGCATGATCTAGAAAAAGAGTTTGCATATGGTGAATCTATAGAGCTAAGTGATGAAAACCCTGAGGTGACGCTAGCTCTCAGTGAAATGGCTAAGGAACTCATAAAGGTTCTGGGAAGTAGATATGTGAATCCAATTCGTAGCAACATAAACGATTTGAGGAGGCTTCTTAAAATAAAGGTATTTGGCAAAGAGACTGGGACAGGTGGGGAGATAGTCATAGCTGTTGATAGCACTTGGAGTAAGCCAGCGCTAGAACTTGTAGCAGGTGTTTTCGGAGTAATTATCTCAGGCTATGTAGTTGTAGGCCCTAGCGGTATTTCGTCATATGGGATAACAGATGTGTCGCTAAGGCTTGGAAACATCGAAAACCGCCTGAATGTAGTGATAGAGCTTGATTCCAAGATCATGGAGCTGAGCACAGCCTTGAAAGCTATTGAGAAGCATAGGTATGCAGATATAATTATGCTTGATGGCTCGCTATTCTTTTCAACAAGGCCCACATTCTTTACGCCAGCAAATCTCCTCAGCATTTCAGAAGCGAAAAGCACTTCAGATCCGGATAAACTAGCCTCTATAGCCTCATCAGCACTTATAAAGCTTTTGAGGAGGTGTGAGGCTCTGGGGGTGCCTGTTGTGGGTGTGGTTAAGAGGGTTTCAAGCACATTCATAGCCACCTACATAGGAGGTGCTGATCCTCAGCTTCACTCTAAACTCAGGCACATAAATGACAAGGTTCTGCTGAGCTATGTACTTAGACCTGGAGAATATGTTGTGCTAGACAGCTACCTCAACGTATTTGAAGAGCATCTGAGTAAAGCTATGGATAGAAGTCCTTCAGCTAAAAAGAGGCTTAAGGGAATTTTAAAAACTCTTGACAAGTGCAACACAAACTCCTCTAATGATCTGCTACAAGAGCTGTGTAAATACATGGATAGCACTGCAGTAGTTTACTACATGCCTAAGTCAGACATGGTGTTTCGGCAAATAGCTAGGTTAGATGTGTATCCCAGAAGTGCTGTGGAGAAGGTTTTGGAATATGTAATGGAAAACACCTCACAGAATGCAGTCCCCATACCAATAGACTATGTCGATAGGTTTATACGCTTAGAGTCGTCAGCTATGAGAAGGCTCTACAAATTAGCGCTGATATATAGCGGCGAGGCAAAAGAAGATGTCTCAGTAGCACTGGGTTTGACTAATCCGCAGAAGAGCTATTTATATGAGTAGAGCACGTTTTTACCATACATATAAAAGATGCTTCAACCAATACTATAGGTGTGTCCTTAGCTATGTATTTGCTTGGGGATTGCACCCATGAGTTTGAGTGTTGGGCAGCTGCCTCTATACATGTTTGCATTGTTCATTCTATCCATTGTACTGCTTAGCAACATTTTCATCCCTGTTTATGGTGCTAAGAGTGTTGTATATGTTTATATTGATAGTGATGGCATAGCTCATGTGAATATGAGTTGCAGACTCTCCCCAGGTTTGAACGAGGTTGTGTTGCCTACACAACCAATAATACCTTCACTAACTGTTGAAGCTAATGGTAGAGAGCTTCCAATAGTATACAACTATACCACAAATAGTGTAACAGTTATCTCTGGATCTGAAGGTGTGTGTACTGTAAGCTACATAGTTAATGCAACTATTGTTGAGAATAGGCTTGCTTTTAACCTTTCAGGTAAATACATGTATAGGCTTATCCTCTCCCCTAGTATCATACTACTTACCCTACCAAATAACATAACAGGTTTTGGAACTATAGGTGATATGTACTACGTAGATTTTGATGAGGGTAGGAATATGCAATTACTCTACATAGTTAAGCCACAGGTTTCAGAAACTACAACTTCTAGCAAGCCACTCACTACTGGTGCCGGCCTACCCCTTAACACAATCATAGCTGTCTTTGGTGTTGGTGCTATAGGTGTTGCTACATTTTTCTTGCTTAGAGCTGTTAGGAGGTGGAGAGAGGAAGAGGTGGCACTAAGCGAGCTTGATATTGCAATACTGAGAAGCATTGAGAAGAGGGGTGGGGCAGTACTTCAATCAGAACTACAAAAGGATCTGCCATCAGTTCCCCGAACCACTCTGTGGAGGCATGTGAAGAAGTTAGAGAGGTTGGGTTATGTTAGGGTTGAGAAGGTGGGGCAACAAAACAGGGTTGTGTTAATTAAAAGGTTTCGTTAAAAATCTCCCCTTCTAATCCTCCTGCCTTCGCCAATTATGTAATACTCCCCATCATCTCTCCTCTCAAGCTTGAATACGGGAGGCTCTGTCTTAACCCTCTCCAAAACTTTAGAAAGGGTCTCTAGAGCCTCTTTCCTCCCCCTTGCAGCGACAGCTATATAAAGTGTTTTCTCGCCCTGTTTCGCAGGCCCCAATCTATGCATAATCTCAATAGCCTCAACACCATCTTTATCAAGCTCCTCACTAGCAATCCTATCGAGAACCTTCAACGCGTACTCTTCATGAGCCTCATAAAAAAGTTCATGCACCTTATGACCTTCAACAACGTCTTTAACTATCCCAATAAACACCATCACTGCTCCAATCCCTCTACCCCCAAGTTTTTGCACAAGGTCTCGCACTCTATTCTCCACATCAATCTCTGAATCATTTCTGAAAAAAGCTACATATTTATGCTTCAAGAGTCTCACACAGTTTATAGCTAGGAGTTGAATTTATAAGCTTTGATTTAATTCGCTTCTCATAGATTGCCCTAGGCAACGGAGATCCCTGCTCCAAGCCCTAGACATGCTAGGTGTGAAGAGCCTGTCTCAGACTTTACAGATACCATGAACCAGTATCGATAGCTATAAAATGTGGGCGAGGTGGAAGACCCTTGATATAGTTGCAAATAAATGAGAAGCGATGGGGATGAAGGTTGAGGGTTAAGGGTGCAAGGCTTAGCTAGGTGTAATACAAAATGGTTTTGATGTGTGCTAGACGTCGTAATACATCATTATCTCTACTGGTGTAGGATATGAATTTATTTTCCTTGCTTCTTCTCTCTTAAGCTCTATGTATGTTTCTATTAACTCTCTTGAAAACACTGGTCTAAGCCATTCATTATCTGCTTCAAGCTCATCCAATGCTTCTTCAAGTGATCCTGGAAGCTCCTTTATGCCAAGCTCTCTTCTCTTCATTGGAGGTATTCTATATACATTCTCATCTATTGGATCCCCTGGCTCCCTCTTCTTCCTAATGCCATCAAGACCTGCAAGCACTATTGCTGAGAGCGCTAGATATGGATTTGCACTTGGATCTGGAGGCCTATATTCAATCCTTTTACTCTTATAACTATTGCTATAGGCAGGAACCCTTATAGCGGCACTTCTATTAGCCTTGCTCCACACCAGGTATACAGGGGCTTCATAGCCTGGGACAAGCCTTTTATAACTATTTACTGTAGGGCTTACGATGGCTGAGAGCGCTCTGCCATGTTCAATTAGCCCTCCGATAAAGTATCTAGCAAACTGGCTTAAACCTGCGTAGCTGTCGTTGTGGTCGTAAAAAAGATTCTCGTCTCCTCTCCATATACTGACATGGACATGCATACCACTTCCATTATCGCCGTAAAGTGGTTTCGGCATAAAGGTTGCTATAAGACCTTGCTTATAGGCCAGCGCCTTAATAACGTATTTAACTGTTTGTATAGCATCCGCTGCATATGTGGTGGTACCACCCCTGAAGTTTATTTCGTGTTGAGATGCTGCAGCAACCTCGTGATGAAGTACCTCTACCTGCAACTTAAAATACTTCTTCAAAACATCTCCAAACTCCATCTTGAGGTGAAGGAATCTATCCTTTGGGTAGGGAACGTAGTAGCCATCCTTAGCCTTATTAAATGGTGCTACACCTGCCCAACTACCCTCATCACTTATTACCTCATATGACTGCTTCCAGCCATCGACATAGGCACTCACTTTATTGAATATGAAGAACTCTAGCTCTGCTGATAAAAAGGTTTTTAGATTCTCAGCTCCAAGCATTTCATCGAGTTTCTGCCCTACTAGCCTAGGATCCTTTGCAAACCTCTCACTAGCTTTATACACATCGCATATGAATCTCCCCAGCCCCTCTTCCCACGGCATAACTGCAAATGTTGATGGATCAGGCTTTAAATTCATATCGCTTTCCTCAATACCTGTAAACCCCTTTACACTACTACCATCAAGCTTGCCCATGCCATTGCTAAACACCTCAACACCTATTTGATCAGATGACACCAAAACTGTTCTCAGGTAGCCTACTAAATCCGTGAATTGCATCTCTACCCATTTAAGCTTCTTGACCTCGTCTACAACACTATTTAAGTCCATGTGTACTCACACAAAAGTCTATCGCACTGAACAGATTTATAAAGGTATCTAGTTAGTAACATGAATAAATGTTTCTAGTACTACATAGTATATAGTTCAAAAATTCACAACAATATAAATGATTTGCAAAGATCTAACGAACAAATGTTTATATTAACTAAAACCATTAATATTTGATATATAGAGACTAAGATATACTTTAGCAGTATTGCATCTATTTAAAATCCCTATACATATTTATACACGATATCATAAACAAAACATTATTTCCCAGATATGCATCTAATTCATGCATAGTATTAAACTTAGTGAGAGATTCATCGATGGAGCAAAAAGCTACAAAATATGTTATCATTGCTAGGTATTTCCCCCCTTTAGGAGATTCCCTAGGTTTTTGGACTCGTCAAAAGATTGATGAGATAAGATTTGCTGTAGTCCATGGCGTTGAAAGAGTTGCACTATCTACTTCAAAGAGGGGTAGAATTTTGGATAGACTTGGTTTAAGAGATTTAAGGGAAGATGAAATGATGCAATTTGTTAAGGGGCTTGGTGTGGAGGGTATAGATAAGATTGATGTTGATGTGGGAATAGATTTTAGTAGAAAGCATCTCTCCCTACCTGTGTATCTAGGTGACATGAGCTTTGGCGCGCTTTCAAAATATCCAAATATAGTCTTAGCAGAGGTGGCTGATAGGGCAAATGTTGCTGCTGGTGTTGGTGAGGGAGGTCTCCATCCAGATGTTGGAAAGCATGAGAACATTGTTGTGCAGTGGGCTAGTGGACGTTTTGGGATAGATAGAAACATGTTAAAGAAGGGGCTGGCAATAAACATAAAGATTGGGCAGGGGGCGAAGCCTGGTATTGGAGGTCACTTGCCAGGTGAAAAGGTTGTTGATGAAATTGCTAAGCTGAGGAAAATACCGCCAAGGTCTGAAGCTCTAAGTCCTGCACCACATCATGATATATACAGTATAGAGGATTTGGCTCAGAGGGTTAGAATGCTTCATGAGCTTACAGATAAGCCTATTCTTGTAAAGTCTGCTGCAAGCAATCAGATAGGGTTTATTGTTGTAGGCATTGCTAGATCAGGGGCTCTAGGGGCTATAGTTGATGGTGCTGGTGCCGGAACAGGTGCTGCTCCAAGAATAATTAGGGATCATGTCGGGCTTCCAATAGATTTCGCTATCCCTGTTGCTGATAAGTTGTTGAGGGAGAATGGAGTACGTAATGGTTTTATCCTGATAGGAGGCGGTATGATTTCCTCTGGTAGTGACATATTTAAGTTGCTACTGCTAGGTGCGAATATGGCTAATGTGTCTACAGCTGCCCTCATAGCAATGGGTTGCATAATGTGTCATCAATGTAATACGGGTAACTGCCCTGCTGCTCTAACAAGTAGCTTAACTGTGCCTAGAATGATAGATGTAGAGTGGGGTACTACCAATGTCCTTAAATGGCTCAAGGCTGTTGAGAGAACATTGAAGGTGTTAACATATCTTCTTGGTGAAAGTAGTCTGCAAAAACTTGTTGGTAGAAGGGATCTGCTGGAGTTGTATAATGCGGATGATAATGTGTGTGAAGTGATAGGGGTTGAATGTGCTGAGCCTGGGGCTATTGCTTGGTATAAAGATTATGATGAGTTTCTAGATGTCCCTCGCGAAATAATTGAATTTGGTAAAACACCTGTTGTTGGTATGGGGGGCATCGTCCCCGGCTACACAACACCTACAGAAAGACCCATTGACCTACTTAGAATAGAGGCAGCACAAGTAACTAGACCCCCTGTAGATCCCTATAGAGAGGAAATAGATTTGAGAATAACTACGAGCAGTGGAGATATGTATGAGGCACCAGTAGCTGTGCCATGTATAGATGAGGCACTTATTGATGCAGCAAAAGCGCTGGGGATTCCTATAGAATGTGAACTTGCTAAACACTCTAATGCTGAGATTATACCCCCAGGTGTGTATCCAACTAAAGGTAGCACTATAATTATTATAGATGAGACACTGAGATCACCCCCCATGCAAAGACCTTTTCTCGAGGAATGGATTGTGAAATTGGATGAAGTGTTTTGGAAGAGCAGGTTGAGAGATAGCGTAACGATTGTGTCTTCTGGACTTCTTAGGCATGGTGCAGATATATATAAAATGATTGCATTAGGAGCCGACATTGTTGTCCCTAAATTCCTATTTCACAACGTATATAGAAAGGTGCGAGAAGAGCCAAGGAGTAGGAAAGTAGATGTTTATGAGAATGTATTGGTTGAGTTGATGTGGGAGCTGAGGCTGTTGATGGGGGCGGGTGGAGTTACAAGCGTTAAGAGTCTTAATGGAAATAGATGGTTGTTGAGAAGCCTCGATGGCTTTGTTTCAGAGATTCTAGGTGTTGACATGGCTGGGAGGTGATGGTATATGTGTGGTATTGGTGGCATTGTTAGTTTAGATAGGGAAATACCGTTCAATATCATATTAGACATGTTAGAGTCTATGAAGATGCGGGGTACGGAACATGGCGCTGGTTTTGCAGCTTATAGCCCTACGGAAAATGGGTTAATTAGATTTAGATTTTTTGCTGAGGAGAACGATATTAATGTTCTTACTACACGCTTAAATGAATACATTCATCTTGGCAAAGTAAGTAAAATAGCGCAATTGAATAGGGGTTTAGCTGCTTTTGAAGCTCTTATCAAAAGCTATCCCCCATCAGATGTTTATAAATTGGTGCATGTATTCCAAGCAGCGAGGCATCTTGAGGTTTGGAAAAGCATTGGCTGGCCTCACAGTGTAGCAGAGGTTTATAGCTTATGGACTAAGAATAGCTATGCATGGTTAGGTCATACAAGGTATCCTACAAACAGCCCTGGCTTTAAACCTTGGCTAGCACACCCATTTAGTTATGGTGAGGTTGCTGTGGTTCACAATGGTGATTTGAGTAGCTATGGTATTAACAAGAGGTTTGTAGAATATGTATTGGGCATTGAAAACTTCACGGGAAATGATAGCGAGATTATAGCTTACCTTCTCTCAATGTTTTTAAATGATGGGCTTTCAGTTGAGGAGACAATAGAAACTTTGATTAGTGGTGAGAAACTGCGCTGGGCAAAACTCGATGGTCCCTTTGCTGTCATATTCATCTATGGCACTTCAAAGGGCCCTATTTTTGGAGCTTTCGTCGATAAACACCATCTAAGGCCCCTCTACGTGTCCATAGACAGTGATGTTGTCTATGTTGCTAGTGAGGCAGGTGCGATAAAGTCTGTTAACCCGCGCTCCAAACCCCGTATGGTGCGTGGTGGTGGATTTGTTGTGGTGTATCCTGATGGTAATAAGGTGGTTAAGGGTCTCTCAGAGTATAAAGAGTATGATGCTGTTCAGATCCCTATTGACGCAATTGATGCTGATGATTATAAGAACAGTGTATTGCTGAATAAAGCTATAGAGCTCTCTCTAGCAAGGAATGGCTATGCCCATGTAATTAATTTGAAGGGCCATAGATATGTTGCAAATGGTCTAGGCCCTGGCAGACTAGAGTTATTTGGCGTTGTAGGTAACGCTAGTTTAAATGTTGTTGAAGGTGTTGAAGCTAGGATCTATGGTTTAGCACAGGAAGATCTAGGCGACTGTGCTATGGATTCTACAATAGTTGTCTATGGTAGTGTTGGCGATTCAGCAGGTCAGGCAATGAGAAGTGGTGGACTGTATATAACAGGTAGTGCTGGCAATAGACTAGGGGTTCAGATGAAAGGAGGGGTAATAGTTGTTAAGGGTAGTGTTGGTGATTATCTTGGCGAGTATATGTCAGGAGGCACTATTCTAGTGTTGGGTAGTGTAGGAAGGTATATAGCGAGTGGGATGGTTGGGGGAAAGATATTTATAAAGGGGTGCATACCGCTGAGCACCATAGGCAAAGCACCGCCAAGAACTCTCTTAATGCATTACATTGAAGCACTTACAAAAAGAGGTTTGCAAAATGTGGAAGAGGTCAAGGCATTGAAAGATCTGGATGCCTATGACCTGATGAGAATCCTAGGCCCAGAGTTTGAAAAACTTTCAAAACTGTGGGGAGTTCTACATGTTGGTTACCCTATTGCAGAATGCAGATATGTTAGTGATGATGAGAAAGACGAGATTAAGCGTATTGTTGAGGAATATAACAAGGCTGTTGAGACCGTGAAAGAGTACATAGATGTAGAAGAGCTGTTTTCATATAGGTTCACGGTAATTAAGTCAGCTAAGTATAGATATAAAGCCCTAGCACCAGATACTACTTAAAATAATGCCTATCATCACATATTGCAGTATGGCAAAGTTTGGAATGGTGTGATAGAGGAGAATTTCTAGAGGACCTAGATAAGGGTGGGCTGCCGAGCTTTTGTATATCAATAGAGTGGGCTGTGTCTGTTAAAATATTGTGGCCTAGTACTATGTTAAATGCTTTTATATTGCAGGATTTTTGTTTGGGGACTAAGTTATTTTTGGGTAAGACCCCAGTATCTTTAAAGATTCTGTTCTCTTGCTAAGCTCATTTAATGCTTGTGAAATGTTCTCATTACTCATATCGCCTTCGAATTCCATGAAGAACATGTACTCCCATGGCTTGCCCTTGATGGGTCTGGACTCTATTTTTGTTAGATTCACCTTGCGCTCAGCAAATGGTTGTAAGGCTCTGTATAGAGACCCTGGCTCATGCTTTAATGTGAACAGCACTGCAGTTTTAATCATAGTTGCTTCATTTACTTCGATAGGTGTTTTACCAATTATGATGAACCTCGTGTAGTTTTCTTTATAATCTTCTATGCCGTGAAGCAATATTTCCCCGCCATACAATAGCGCTGCGTATTCTGATCCTATGGCAGCTATGCCGCTGCTTGAAACAGCTGTTTTGACAGCTTCTGAAGTACTCGTCGCAACCTCTACCTTAACCCCTTTTAACCTACTTTCAATGAATTTCCTAGCCTGAGCCAGGGCATAGGGGTTGCTTATAACAAGCTTCACTTCTTCAAGCTTAGTGCCGGGCTTTGCAATAAGGTTAAGCCTTATCCTTAGCTCAGTATCTCCACAGATCCTCAGCGTCGACTCTGCTAGCATATCTATTGTCTCCCCTACACTTCCCTCAAGAGAATTCTCTATAGGCACAACACCGTAATCTGCATCCCCCTCTTCAACAACTCTAAAAACAGCACTAATACTGCTCTGAGGCAAAAACTCTGTATTTGCATATCTAAACACCTTTATAGCCGCTTCCTCAGAAAAAGAGCCCCTCGGCCCCAGATAAGCAACTCTTAAACCACTGCCCTGAGATAATATAGCAGTATAGAGACCTGCAAAGAGAGATGCATAGTTCTCCGAAAGCCCAGCATCCACAAGAGATTTCCTCAAAAAATTATATGCTTCAGCATTAACCCCTCTAAGGATGTGCCTATCTACAGCTCTGGAGAGCTCCAACCTTTTGAGTAATAGCTTGACAAACTCTTTATCTAAAGCCCTAATTTCCTCAGCCAAGATGTCACCAGTCAGAGTACTAAGCAGACACTTTTAAGCTGTTCATGGCATGCTGGTGTCTTGACAAGGTTTTGCTTTTTCATTACTGATAAAAGTATACACTTATTAGTTAATTTAGGTTATCTAACAGACGACTTAAAATGATTCAAAGCAGCAAATCTGAATCATGTAGAGATGATCTGAGCAAATTGATAGAAAAAGCTATAGAGATGTACAACAGGTATAGAGGTGCAGAAGCAAAGGCAGTGCTTGTTAGTGTTAGTGATTGTGATGTGAAGGTGGCGTTTGAAGGATACTTTTGTTTTACTTGCGGTGTTAATGATTGGATTGAGGACTTCAAGTATGTGTTGGAAGATATTGGTGTTGAAGCAGACTTATATAGGGTTTTGGAGCCTGAGGACTTTTCTGAGTTGAGGAGAGTAGGTGTTTTCAAAATTAAGAAGGTGAAAAGCAATATCTGAAGAGATGTTAGATGAAAGGGATTTGAAAATATTGAGAAGAATGTCTGAAAATGCTAGAATAACATTTACAGAACTAGCTAAGGAAGTTAATTTAAGCGATGTTGCAGTAATTAAGAGGGTTAAGAGACTTGAGGGAAGCATTGTAAAGAGATATACTATCTCTGTAGATCCGAGAAAGCTTGGCTATAGAATTGTCTCCTTTACAGGTATCGATGTAGAGCCTGAAAGGCTTTTTGAAGTAATTGAAAAAGTGCGAAACAGAGGTTATGTGATGGGGCTGTGGCTCACCACAGGAGATCATCAGTTAATGACTATGGTTTGGGCTAGGAATGAAGAAGACATGGCTAAGATACATAAAGAGCTCTCGGAAATAAATGGGGTGAAGAGAGTGTGCCCAGCCATTGTGTTGAAGACTTTGAAGGATATTGAAATGCTTTTTAGAATAGATTAGACATTATATCTACTCCTTCTTCTCCCCCAGCGTCAATGCCTTGAGTATCTGCATTATGAGCTCCTCTAAAGCTTTTCCACTCTCTTTTGATATTGGTGGAGAGACCTTCTCACCCTTCATAGCTTTCTGAGCCCTTTCCTCAAATTTATCTAGAACTAGCTTAAGTTCAAATTCATACATAACTCCTTCATACTTCTCCTGATACCTTACAGCCTTAACATTATCAGCATAGAGAACCACAGTTGTTGGTGATGCATGTACCTCAAACTTCTTAAAACTCTCTGCCGCAGCTTGCGATTTACATTCACGGGCAAACCAATCGCATAACACTATCACAAATTTTGCGCTATCACCTCTTTCACTACTCCACTTCTCTACAAACGGGAACCACACTTCATCATATTTTCTGCATGCAGAGCACTTAGTATTGTCAAAGTATATTACATATACTCCCTTGTCTAAAGGTTCAAAAGCATCCCCATCAGCTCTTACAAACTCCCACACCTTTTCCTTAGACCTGTAGATATATATGCCATGAGGCGAATCCACACCAATTTTTTTAAACATCTTATTCAAAGCTTTTCACCTAGCTTTACTCCTCACTTACTTGCTTCACGAAAAGCTATTTAAGGATAGCGCAACTAAATGTGCTAAGTAAACTATTTTAGCTCTTGAAACTGTTAGTCTCTTTAAATCTTCAGCATTTACTGATACCCCTTTGAATTTCATTGATGCATCTGCTTCATACATATGTTTGTATGCCTTGTATAACTCCTCATATGCGCTTCTCCAGAGAAGGTTCTCCACATCTATTCCATCAACTAGGGCAGTTAGCGAAGGCGGGTTAATGCCTATGCCTAGAAGCTCTTGCCTAACCTCAACAGCTCTTTCTCTAACTAGTTCTGCTAATCTCTTCAAGTTTGCTGCACCCAACTCTCTTGCAGTAGACTCCTTATCGAAAACCACGAGCTTGTAATCAGAGTAATATATGGAGTCCTCTATAAAGCTCTCAAAGTCTCTCAAAGTCTTTGGAGGAGGCGTGAATGGGTACCTCATGTAGATTTCTGCTACAGCTTTTTCCTCTTCTCCATCAAAATATGCCAAGGTTGTAAGCACCTTTGGTATCGGCTCTTCCTCTACCTGTAGAGAGGTGGCGTCTAAGGCTATTACCTGTAGTGCTCTACTAGGCTTCGGAATTAGCACTTTCTTACCTCTAAAAATAGCTGAGACCTTATCCCTTAGTAACACATAGTTTATTATCCTGCTAGCAACTTCTCTAATTAATGAAGGGTCTATAGCGAGACTAATAAAATCGCTGTAAGCTATTTCATCTAACTGTGATAGCAACACGATATCCAGTTCGTCAAATGTGTGAGATTCTACAGCTTTTCTAACACTAATCCAATCCAACACCTCCAGCAATCCTGCTGCCTCTGGCTCATGCAAAGTAATGAACTTCTTTTCACCAATCTTATCAATGCTATACATTATGGTTTCAAATGGTACTCCAAACACCCTTCTCAGCACAAGCATTAGGTATGCTAGTCCTAGGCGGAGGAGTGTTGTATCTTCTCTATCATCAACAGCAAATATCATTCCATAGGTGAAGTCCCTGTACTCCCCAAAGGTCTCTACAGGCACATAAATCACCTTCCTATCATAGGTTACAAACACGTTATCCCCTGTCTTAACAATTCTGGGTCTACTTGAGGTCAGATGCCACAAAACCCTGTTTGGTATCTTCTTAAGCTCTCCAAAGCCATTTCTAGGTGGATAAACCACTGCAAGTACATAGCTGTGTAGCTTGCCTCTGCCAATGTCTCTGAGAAACGATGCTTCTTCTCCCCATAGCATCTTTACATACTTATATTCCTCATATGCTTCTGCTAAAGCATCGTAACTAAATATGTTCAGTTTATTGAGAGGTCTTTCAACTACTGCTCTTACGATTCTAGAGCTCTTCCCACTTTCAACTCTAATCACAACAGAATCTTCACCAATATCAAAACATCCTATTTGAAACCTCTCAACCAGGTCACAGTGTCCTATTGGTTCTAAGGGTTTTGATGACCCATCAACATCTAAATACCTTTTAATTCCATATGGGGGGCCAAACTCATAAAAGTTTATTCTCTCCCAAATCCACTTAGCCTTTTCAATATTGACTGTGTTATCCTTCATAACCACTCCTATGCTCTTCAATACATCATGCTCTTCTTTCAAAAGCTCATTTTTGTACCATGGAGAAAGTATTTTTGCAAGCCCCTTGAACAGCGCTATGTACTTGTTTCCCGGATTAACAACAACTTTCTCTAGTGGTAAAGAAAGCCACTTCTCTAGAGCTGTAAAACCTTTTGATAGTAATTCCCAGTCCCATCTAGAGGAGGGTATTATTATAGATTCTGAGAAAGGTATTTCCCTTCGTCTTCCTTTTCTACCCTCTCTCTGGAGGAACTCCCTCACATCCTCTGGAAGACCTATATGCACAACTCTTACCACAGTCCCTATATCAATACCTTGTATAAGGGTTCTAGGACTAATTATTATCTTGACCTCGCCTCGCCTAGCCCCCTCCTCAATCCTCTTCCTAACCTCCTTCGGGACTAGGTGGTGATGTGCATACACCTTTTCACCTACTCTTTCTCTAAGCATTTTAGCAAGTTCATCTGCCCTCGCAATACTCCTTGTAAATACCAGTGTTACACCATCTTCACTGACGTATCTCGATAGAATTTCAGCTACATCTATGAACATTGATGGTGTTTGCACTCCCAAGGCTTCGAGAAACTGCAGGACTTTGTAAGAGTTTTGCTTAAACGACTCAAAATCTTCGAAGGCCTTCAATATCTCAGGCGGTGCATTGTTTTTCGTAGCAACATCTCTGTATTCCTGGATTCTGCTCCACACGCTTCTCAGATTCTTCCCCAGCACTATGTATACTCTATTCTCTACTCTAAATGGTTTCCCCTCCACCACACTGCATTCCCTTCCAGTTTTGCTCTTCAAATAGCTGCATATCTCTTCTGGATTGGCAAGAGTTGCTGTAAGCATAGCTAACTGAGGCTTCTTCTCTGAAACATCTGAAAGAACATCCACTATGGCGAGAATCAATGCCACTTCTCGCGGGGTGTAGAAATCCAGTTCATCAAATACCAGCATGTCAAGCTTTCTGAAGATGGGGTAGAGAGCCGTTGACTGTGGTTTTAATAGGAATTTCTTAGCTTCGTGAAAGAGGAAAGCCGGGTTTGTGGCAACTATATTTGCTTCTGCAACAGCTTTTCTAAGACCTTGAAAACCAACCTTCTTAACCATATCATCTCTCGACAGAGCGTCTAGTGGCAGTATCTTGGCACCTATAGAACTGGAGTATGCTGAGAGCCTGGCTATCTGGTCATTTGCTAGTGCTAGTGTTGGATAGACAGCGACGACTCTAAAATTCTTGTCTTTCTTAAACATCTTGTAAAAGTATAGAAACCATGCCTCTGTCTTTCCAGAGCCAGCCCCAGATATCAATATAGCGTTGTTCCCATTCTGCAGAGCTTCTAATGCTCTAAGCTGATGTTCATAGAGAAGATTGTTTGAAATCTGAATACCTCGGTATTTGAATTCTGGGATGAGATCAGCAAAACGTGTATCAATAGTGCTGGGCTCTATAGGGGGGTCAACCTTTTTTATGTAGTCATAGCCCAGAGCCTTCAGAACATCATCACTACTAGTAACATTCACTGAATACACCTGTCAGAGAGGATTCATGTCATCATTTGTTCAGAGCCCACCACACTCATCACTACTCTGCAAAATACTCAATATTTATCTCATCTTTTACAGCCTTAAATATGACGCTGGTTACGCTCTCCTTTATGTAAGGGTTTTTCAAAACCTTCTTTATAAATGAATTGAGGTCAGCTACATCTTTGAATACCGCTATAATAGCTATATCATACTCTCCTGTAATGTCATAAACACCTCTAACCCTGGGCTCTTTAGCTAAAACATTTTCAACCTCCTCAATATGCGCACCATCTACTTTAAAGAGTGTGAGTGCCATTAACCCATATCCAAGCTTCAGGTAGTCTAAAACAGCTTCACATCTTCTAATAAGGCCTGCCTCATAAAGCCTTTTCACTCTTTTCAGTATTAGCGAAGGTGATTTGCCGACAGCTTTTGCTACCTCTCTAATGCTCTTGCTACAGTCCTGTTTAAGCACCTCAAGTATCTGCTTATCTAAGTCATCTAATTCTAGAGTCAATGATTGAAACACCAGTTAAGCAGTAGCGCTTCACTACCTTAAATCTGTCCTCAGATGACCTTTTCTAGTTAGATTTGTAACTAGTCTCCAAAACCTTGATTCACTTAGCACAGAGGTGTCAAAGCCCCTTTCCTCTAGATACTGTTTTGTTGCTTCATAGAGTGCATCTATATTGTACCTTGTTATAGCACCTCCCGAAACATCTTTAATAGCATCTACAATATCTTCATTGCTTGGGAACCTGCCCCTCCTCTCCCTAGAGCCTGCCCTTCTCACTCGCTCTTTTCTCTCATACTCAACTATTTCATCGAGCAATTCCTTGGGTATATCTGTAAGCGCTTTATCCATGTCCTCCGACATAGTCTCAGAAACTCATTATTCAGAAGGCTTTATATATTTCTATAAAAACTAGTTTTGGTAGTGCTTCGCTATGGTATTAGAGGATAATATCGTTACAAAGTTTCAGGCATATATAATCTATAGCAAGAGCTTGAAGGAGATTCTTAGGAGAGTGATAAACTATATGCAGGGCTGCAACAATATTGTAAGCGATGCTGAGCTAAAGCCAGAATTTGAGGAGCTGTGTAGCGATTCTAAGCCGCAATACATGGAGTTTCTAAACAGTGATGCTGTTGATAAGGCTGTGATGCAGACTGAGTTCAACAGAGCTATTGTACTCAAGGTTTCCTCCCCTAGAAGTGATGTGCATGCTATAGCACTTATACCTACTAATCAACGTAATAAAGAGGCTGCCTCAAAAAGGTGATGGATGTGCCTAACATTGGATTTAGGATTGATAGTGTGAGAGCTGAGAGATACAGCTTAGAGCCTGTGCCCCAGCTTAACATAAACATGAATGTAATGTTTGGAAAGCCAGAGAAGAAAGATGATAACTACTTACTTGGATTTGTGATAAAAATTGATTGCACACCCCCTGTAGCTTCAATAGACCTAAAAGGAGTTGTCATGGTAACACCATTGAATAAAGATGAGGCTAAGGCCCTTGAGGAAGAGTTTAAAAAAGGTGTTCCATACCCACTCCTACTCACCATCTACAGCTACACACTTCCTCTAGTATCACTGCTATCAAGAGAAATGGGTATCCCCCCACCAATACAACCCCCACAACCACCACAACAACCGAAATCCCTAGATTACCACGTATGAACACATATCCAGCACAACCAAAATCTATTGACATACACCTTCAAACATCTCACAAAACATCTTACCGCCTCTCACTCTTAAGATGTGAAGACTCTTCTAGCACTGCCCATTAGTTCTCCACATCTATTCGAATTACATCTATCATCTGAGGAATGCATGATTAAAATGGTGAGTATCGTTGTTTAGAGGAAGTAGAGGTATAGCAATGATACAACAAGCTGAAGCGTTGTTATTACAAGAGCAAGTCTAAGCCAATTGCCCCACGTAATCTTTATCCTACGTTTTTCCGCAAGACCTACAGCAACTATGTTTGCTGTAGAGCCAACAGGTGTATAATTCCCGCCAAAAACACCGCCAAATAGTAGTGCAAAATATATTAAGGAGCTTGCAAGCCCTATTTGGCTAAACAGCATTGCTATAGGTGTGAATGTTACTATAACAGATAAATTATCTAAAACTGAGCTTAGGGCTGCTGATGCAAACAGCATTACGAATAGAAGCATAAATGGAGACACCGCTACATGTGAGAAGACATAGGCTAGCTTCGTCATGACACCTGTATATGTAAGGACATAGCTAAGCATGAAGAGGAATATAAAGAACAATATCGAAGACCATTCAACAGATCTTTCAACAAATTTAGATATTTCCTCCATAGGGATGAGGGCAAACATTACTATTATGAATATATATGGTACAAATGCTAGAAATGCGTGAGGATCTATAGGTGCTCCATAGAATTTTGAAAGCATCTGAACTATAAAGTCATTGAATGCTACTGTTAGTATGAAGGCCAATAGCATCCCTAATCCAATGTATATTCTCGTGGCCTCTCTATTTCCTGTCCTTAGCTCTATTCTATGTCTTGCTACATATGCCTCAATTCTGTGAGCAAACTTCTTAAAAGCTTCGTTCCACGTCTTAATAAGGCCTTTCTCAAGAGGAATGAATGCTGCCAATAGCACTGCAAGGTTTAATATAGAAAGTGGAAAAGCAGTTCTAATAAACATTGAAACACTCATGTTTGTCTTGAACAAGAGGTACACCCCTATAGGGTTGCCTATTGGCATAGCTGTACTTCCAGTGTTGGTGGCCAAGACGCTCAATATTATTAATGGCGCTACATCAACACGCATTATGCTGGCTATTTCTAAAGCAAGCATTACCACATAAATTATGCTAGTAACCTCACCTAATGCTGCTGAAAGAATATAAGAAAGTAGGGAAAGTAAGACTACAAGAATTATCGCATTGCTCTTTGCCAATTCTAATATCCTCAAAGCAAGATATCTAAATATACCAAGCTCTCTGAAGATGCCGGCTAAAGTCATGCTACCCACTAGAAATAATATCAAATCCCATGACACAGCGTTTAGAATGATCTGGGGTGTTGCTATCCCAACAACGATTAGTAGAGCCAGTGCAAGCATTGCTGCAGCAGTACGCCACTCCATCCTAATTACTGTAAGTGCTATTGCAAATAGAAAAAGCGCTAGTGAGACCCCTTGCACTAAACTCATTCTACTTGAATTTATTGTTTCTAAACACATAGAAGTTGAAACATTGAGACCTATTTCCTCACACCACTGTCTAACTATGAGCTGACCTGTAGAGTCCATTCCTATGTATAGAAAATGCATGGCAATAATCGATATCGCTAGAATTGATACAAAGATTATAACAACTTTTTCAAAAGTATTCAAACCAGTCGCCTATCATAACCATGTTTTGGTATTTTATTGCACTGCTTCTATATAAGCTTTTCTACGAAACTATAGCTAAACAAAGTGATGCCACATTATCGCGTACCCGATTTTATAATATGTTTTCTGAATATTGTTTGAGGTGGTCTTGGAAAGTGAGTGATGTAGAGTTAAGCGAGGTTATAGTTAAGGGTTTGCGTGAAAGAGGCTATATCAACTTTACACCACCTCAGCTTGAGGCTTTGAAAACAGGTTTCCTTAGAGGGGAAAACCTTGTTGTGTGTGCTCCTACGGCTAGTGGTAAGACTTTAATTGGTGAGATAGCCCTTGTTTCTGCAGCTTTGAGAGGGTTGAAAGGTATTTACACTAGTCCTCTCAAGGCCTTAGCTTATGAAAAGTATGAGGAATTTAGTTTTTGGGGTAGATATGGTGTTGAGGTTGGCATTTCTATGGGTGACTACGAGGTTACAGAGGATGAAATTAAGAGGCTTTCTAGCTTCAATATCATTGTAACTACATATGAAAGACTGGATTCTATCCTTAGGAGGAGGCCTTCCTGGTTGATGAATGTGGGTGTTGTAGTTATAGACGAGCTTCATATGCTTGGCGATGAGAGTAGAGGGCACATAGTTGAGATGATTGCTACCAGAGCAAAGCTTCTGGGTATACAGGTTGTGGGGCTTTCTGCCACCATAGGCAATGCCGAGGAGCTCGCTAAGTGGCTTAATGCAAAGCTTGTTAAATCTTATTGGAGACCTGTAAAGCTTTATGAGGTGCCTACTTACAGAGCTGCCGATGGTAAGTACATAATGTTCTTTCCTGATGAACTTGGTAAGGAGAGTACCCCACTTATAGTCGATGATGTTACTAGGTACTGGATTAATGAGGCTCTGAGAGGGGGGTTCAATGTTTTGGAGTTTAAGTATTCTAGAAGGGGTGTTGAAGAGCTTGCAGAGCAGTACTCCTTATATGTATGCTCAAATCTCAGTGAAGATGATAAGACTGAGTTGAATAAGCTTCTTCAGGAAATGAAAATGGAGCTTCCAGACTTTGAATATGAGAAGCTAGAGCACTTAGTAAGATGTGGTGTGGCATATCACCATGCTGGGCTTTCTCCTGAGGCTAGAAGGTTTATTGAAAGGATGTTTAGAGAGAGATTCATAAAGTACTTGTCTGCAACGCCAACGCTTGCCATGGGCGTTAACCTGCCTGCTAGGGTTGTCATAATCAATACTTATTACTATACTGGTGGAGGTAGAGAGAAGATAAGTGTTTTGGAGTATAAGCAACTGTCTGGAAGAGCTGGAAGACCTCAGTATGATCCCTATGGAATAGTCATAGTTTCAAAGGATGTTAGAAATCTTAAGGAGGCAGAGTACTATATAAAGAGCCCCCCTGAACCCATATCATCTACATTACTGAGCGAAGCAGCGCTTAGAAGACATGTACTTGCAGTAATAGCTTCACAAGAAGCGAATAAATTAAATGAGATAGCCAAGTTCTTTTCAAGCACGTTTGCTGCTATTAAGATGGGGAGAAAGGCTCTTGAAAGGAAGTTACTAAATGTGTTACAACTTTTGGAGGAGCTCAACATGGTTAAGAGCAGGATTGTTGCTGAAGAGAATATCTATACAGCTACAAAACTAGGGGCAGCTACATCAATGCTCTACGTAGATCCACTAACAACAGCGTTAATAGTTGAAGGTTTGAGAAGAGCACAGAAACCAACTGAGTTATACTATCTTGCACTCATAGGTATGAGCCCTGATTTTGCTGATGTGAATATTGGTAGAGGTGTTAGAAGAGCTCAAGAAGAGATTGTAGAAAGTTATGCAGAAAGTAGGCTACTACCAGATAGCGAATTGGAGTATATATTTAGGGATCCGAAAGTCGATTGGATTCGTGGTGCTGTTATAGGAATGATTCTGAGGGATTGGATAGAAGAAGTCCCTGAGAGAAGGATATTGGAGGTATATGGTATAGAGGCAGGAGATTTAAGGGTGATAAGAGAGAATGGAGAATGGCTAGCATATGCTGCAGCAGTTATAGCACAGATCCTTGGCATGCAAGATAATGCTGCAAAATTATTTAAGCTAGTTGAAAGAATTAAACATGGTGTTAAAGAGGATGCCCTAGAACTTGTGAAGATAAGGTATGTTGGCAGGGTTAGGGCGAGAACAATGCTAGCTTATGGTATAAGGACAGTTAATGATGTAATAGCCAAGGAGAGTTTGATTCGAAAACTCTTTGGTGATGGTTGGGGGGAGAAGATAGTTGAGGAGGTCAAGAGACTTGGAGTAGTCAAAATGGAAAAACTTAAATAGTTAGAATGTTATTTCTATGACGTTTAACTGGGGGTTGAATTTATGGGCAAGTCAAAAGTATTGTTTGCCAAAGCTCAGCTAGAGAAGCTTGGAAAAGAATATTCATTACCTTACAAGTTTTCAAAGCTCTTAGAGCAGAGCTCTTTAAAGAACATGATCACTCCAGGAAGTATTGTGGCTATAAAGATACATGTTGGGGATATGGAGCATGGAGGCTATAGAACGATAAGACCTTTGTTTGTCAAAATACTTGTTGATCATGTTAAGAAATTGGGTGGAATACCTTTCATTACTGATACTTGGGGTTTGAGACACATATTAGTGGGTATAGAGAATGGCTATAACTATGAAACCATAGGTGCAATTGCACTACCTGTTTCCGGTATTAAGGAAACGGATTTGATAAAGGTCCGCGTACCAAATCCTCTAAGAGTTCCTGAAGTTGAGATAGGATCTGCAGTGTTTTATGCTGATGTTTTGATAAATTTCGCTCACTCAAAAGGACACCCATCATCAGGTTACGGAGGCGTTATAAAGAATATTGCCATGGGTTGCACAGGCCCCAACACAAGATCTGCTATACATAACCTCGAAAAAGAGGATCAGATTGGTAAAGCTTTTCAGGAGGGCATGGTTGATGCTGTTCATGGCACAGTTTTAAACAAATCAGGAAAAGTCTTTCACATAAACTATGTAATGGATGTGCAACCAACATGTGATTGCGCTCCATGGTCTGATGTACCCATAGTGCCCGATATGGGGATCCTGGCGTCAGAAGACGTTGTTGCATTGGAGAAGGCAACACTAGATCTAATAAACAATGCCCCAGTGGTGCCCGGTTCAATAGGTGAGAAAGCTGGTTTAAAGGCTGGTGACAACAAGTTTCTTGTGATACATGGCAAAGATCCGTACATACAGGTTGAAGCAGCCTATAGGAAGGGTCTTGGAAGCATGGATTATGAGATAGTTGAGGTATAGCTAAGGTGACTAAATACAGAGTTCAAGTTGATGCCGAAAAGTGCATAGGATGTGCTCAATGCTATGTGGCATGCGCAAATAAGGTATTTGCAATTATAAATAAGAAATCTGTTCCAAAGAACCCTGATGCATGTGTGGGTTGCAGAGCATGTATAGTTAAATGCCCAACTAATGCTATAACGGTTATGCCAAGGGACATATATGCAGCATATGCAAGGTTCTATGGCAGTTAATACTCACACTATTAGCATACGTCGCTGATGAGTTTTCATCGAAATGCCACAGGGTCTTTTTAGGTCTTACGCCTAATCTTCTTAGGTTTTGTAAATCTCTGCACTTTTTTCTCTAGATCATCTGCAACATCTTTTTCATCATTTTGATCCTGTGTTTTGAGATCGTCTGCAATAAGTTTCTTTTCTGCTGCAAATTGATATAAATAAATGTAATCCACGTCTTTGAGGGATATCGGATCAATGTCAATGCCTTTTTGCCTCAACCACTTAACAAAATCTTCAAGCATGTTGTTGCTAAGTATCAAATCTACTAGTTCATCACGAGATATGCTAGAATTTGAGATCAAACTGCTCACCACAATACATTATTAGATGCCCTTACAGAATATATTTCTTTAGATGAAATTGCTGTGTACAAAAATTTTTAAGCTTTGTCATGCCCTTGTGTTAGAATAAAGTTTCGTAGGGATTCGGGAATTGCATATTTAAACGCCTTGGAAAGGCTGAAGAAAAGGGTCTTAGATACGAAGAGCTATAGCTATGAAGAGGTTCATGAAGTTTTAAGGCTTCATTTAAATGAGTGCCTCTACAAGCCTCCGCCTCATGTTGTGGAAGCTGTTAACAGAGTTATTGCTGAATCTAATCTCTATCCTCATCTAGACATGTTTAATAGATTTAGAGAGCTTTTGGCTAAGTATAACAGAATTGATGCAAGTATGGTGCACCCTTTTCCAGGTGCTGATAGCGCACTTAGAACACTGTTCCATGCTTTTACAGATCCTGGAGATTCTATCCTTTTCCTAAGGCCAACGTTTTCCATGATTGAGATCTATTCGAATTACTTTGGACTTAGAAAGCTCTGCTTAGATTTAGCAGAGGGTAACGATACCTGGATTGTTGACTACGATAAATTAGTTGAACTCTCTAAGAGATCTGACCTAGTTGTTATTGTAGATCCAAACAATCCCACAGGAAATCCTGTCTTTGGTGGGGAGAAAAAGTTGTTAGAGTCTATAGCTCTAAGTACAAAGGGTTTTGTTGTAGTGGATGAAACTTATCATGAGTTCAGCGGCTATACTGTTGCAAACTATGTAAGTGAGTTTCCAAATGTTGTTGTTGTGAGGAGCCTTAGCAAAGCGTTTTGCCTAGCAGGCTTTAGACTTGGTTACATAATAGCCCATCCAGAGGTTTTGAAAAATGTGGCAAAGGTTTTGACAACCTTCGATATACCTACACCCTCTCTTGCTGCAGGCATAGCTGCCCTAGATAATCTAGACTATCACATGAAAATAATTGAGAGGATAAAACTAGCGCGTGAAAAACTATATGCTGTGCTGAAATCCATGGGCTTCAAAGTCTATAAAAGCCATGCAAATTTCCTACTTGTTAAAGACGGTAGAGCACTAGATAAGCACCTACTTAATCATGGTATTGCCATTAAGAGAGTTGGCAAAGACCTTCATAGAATAAGTGTGGGTAGTGAAGAGGCTGTAGAGAGACTTTTACAAGCTTTGAGTGATCTTACATGAGATTAGCTATACCGAATAAGGGAAGATTGCAACAACCCACTGTGGAGCTCCTCAACGCTGCTGGAATAAAGCTCTTATCTACTGATGAAAGGGCTTTAATTATTCAAACTAATTGGAGTGAAGTGGAGGTGGTTATGGCGAGACCTGAGGACATACCCTATTTAGTTGAAAGTGGTGGAGCCTTGCTGGGTGTAACAGGGTATGACTATGTTATTGAGAGTGGTGCTGATGTAGAGCTAGTTCTACCGCTAGACTTCGGCAAGGCTAAGATAGTTTTTGCTGTTCCTAGAAGCTGGGGCATAGCAAGCGTTGAAGAGTTGAGCAGAATTGGAGGGGAAATTAGGATAGCTACTAAGTACTATAATATAGCAGGCAATTACATTAGACGAAAAGGGTTAAGGGCAAAATTAATTAAAGTAAGTGGCGCTACAGAAGTGATGCCATATTTAGGTGCTGCTGATGCTGTAATAGATGTTGCTAGCACAGGGACAACACTTAGAATACATGGTCTTGAACCCATAGATGTGGTTATAGAGACTCGAGCCTTTGTCATAGCTAAGAAGAGTTGGGAAAAAGATGCTGAGGCTAACATAGCTAATATTGTATTAACAATGATTAGAGGGGTTATAGAGGGTAAGAATAAGAAGATGCTATTCATGAATGTTCCTGAGGATAAACTTCAAGACGTGCTCACTATACTCCCAGCTATGCTAGCACCTGCTGTAACTAAGCTTAGCAGTGGTAATGCGTGGGAGGTGTTAACTGTTGTAGATGAGGATTCTTTGCCAAAGATTGTAGCCAAGGCTCTTGAGGCTGGGGCTAGAGATATAGTTGTAGTTGATATAGAGAAGGTGATTAAATGAGAGTTATGCCCAGCATAGACTTAAGTAATGGAATTGCTGTTAAGAGAGTGCATGGCATTAGGGGCTCTGGTGTAATTATTGGAAACCCTATTGACGTGGCTCACAAGCTTTATGAGCTAGGCTACGAGTCTCTACACATAGTGGATCTCGATGCTGCTGAAGGCGTGGCACACAATGAAGATATTATAAAGAGGCTGTGTGGAATTGGCTTCAGGTTTGTACAGGTTGGTGGAGGTATTAGATCAATTGAAAAAGCAATGAGAATGCTTTCATACGGTGCTTCAGCTATTGTTTTGTCTACAATATTCTTTACGGATAGAAATGCCTTTGACAACCTTCTTGAAGCTGTGGGTGAAGATAAGGTGATTGTTGCTCTGGATTATGACTCTAGTCATAGCGTAATGATTGAGGGTTGGAAGAAGAAAAGCGTTTCACTGTTTGAAGCACTTCAAGAGCTTAGTATGTATGACTTGAGAGGAGTTCTATTCACTCACATTAGTGGTGAGGGTACTGAAAGCGGTATTGATGAGAATATTGAGAGGTATGTGAATGCTGTGAAGGGGTTGAAGGAGTATGCTGGAGGTATTTCAAGCATAGAAGATTTGATTAAATTGAAGAGCCTGGGCTTCGACTATGCTATTGTTGGTATGGCTCTCTATAGGGGTAGATTATGGGGTGTTAAGAATGTCTAGATTATGTAAATGGGTTAGGGAAACAAAGGAGGTTAAGGTCTCAGCGGAATTCAATTTAGATGAATCTGGTGAGATTTACATAGCTACACCCATACCATTCTTCAATCATTTGTTAGAGACCTTATTCACATATATGAATAGCGCTTCGCGAATTATTGCAGAAGAAAAGAAAGTTGTAGATGATCATCATGTTGTTGAGGATTGTGGCATAGTTATTGGAGAGGCATTAAATTCATGTCTAGGGAATAGAGAAGGTATAAAAAGATTCTCACATCAGATTGTGCCCATGGACGATGCACTTATATTGGTAGCTATTGACATATCTGGAAGGGGTAGAGCATTCATAGATTTACAATTCTCTCGAGAGAGCATAGATGGTCTATCCTTAGAAAATGTTCCTCACTTTATAGACTCTTTAGCAAGTAGAGCTGGAATAACGATCCACATTATGAAGTTTAGAGGTGTAAATGAGCATCACATTGCTGAGGCAATATTTAAGGGCTTGGGCATGGCCCTCTATGAGGCAACAAGAGTTGTTAATTCTGGTGTTAGAAGTTTAAAGGGGGTGTTGAAGTGACAAAGAGGATTATTCCCTGCTTAGATGTGAAAAATGGTAGGGTTGTAAAAGGCGTAAATTTTGCAAATCTCAGGGATAAGGGTGATCCTGTAGAGCTTGCTGTTAGGTATGAGGATGAGGGGGCTGATGAAATAGTCTTCTTAGACATAACAGCTTCTCTTGAAGGTAGGGAGACATTGTTTAGAGTAGTTAGAGATACTGCAAGCGTTCTGACAATACCTCTAACTGTTGGTGGTGGTATAAGATCTCTAGAGGATATTTCAAAGGCTCTTACAAATGGCGCTGATAAAGTTAGTATAAATACAGCAGCTGTTGAAAACCCCAGCCTCATTACTAAGGCTTCTGATGAGTTCGGCTCTCAATCCATTGTCGTTGCAATTGATGCTAAAAGGGTTGGCGAGAGATTCTTGGTGTTTACAAAGTCAGCCACGTACAATACTGGTCTTAATGCAGTTGAATGGGCTAGGAGAGTAGCTGAACTGGGTGCAGGTGAGATACTGCTAACTAGCATTGATAGAGATGGCACAAGGCTTGGCTACGATGTGGAGTTAACAAGACTTGTTTCAGAGGCTGCACATATACCTGTAATAGCTAGTGGAGGTGCAGGCACTCTCAAGCATTTTTACGATGTGCTCACACTGGGCAGAGCTGACGCTGCCTTAGCAGCTGGAGTTTTTCATGATGGTGTTATTAGAATTCGTGAACTGAAGCTCTACCTACTTGAGAGAGGGGTTGAGGTGAGGTTATGACTATTGTCAAAGGGCTTCCCCAGCCAACTGATTTAGGGCTTTATAGAGTGCTGGATTATGTAAGGAGTATAGTTGAAGATGTTAAGAGATATGGTGATAAGGCACTCATAGATTACACAAGGAAGTTTGATGGCGTTGAGCTAGACTCTATTGAACTACCTGCTGCAAAGGCTGAGAGATGCTTGGAGACATTAAATCGAGACGTGCGCATGGCAATTGATGTGCTTTACGAGTTTCTACACAGGTTCTATAAGAGTGTGAAACCTGGTGATCTTTTCATAAACTTGATGGGTGTAAAGCTAGGTATTGTATGGAGGGCTATAGATGCTGTTGGTATATATGCACCAGGTGGAAGACATCCATACCCATCAACAGTGCTTATGGCGGGGGTCCCTGCTCAGGCAGCAGGTGTGAAGAGCATTTATGTTGCTTCACCACCAAATAAAGGAGGCTGTATAGACCCTGCAATAATTCATGCCGCTAGAATTATCGGAGTTTCTAATCTCTACAGAGTAGGAGGTCCGCAGATCATCGCTGCTATGGCTTATGGCACTGAAAGCGTTAAGAAAGTATCTAAAATCGTTGGTCCTGGAAATATCTATGTACAAGCCGCAAAGTTCTTGGTTAGAGGTGTTGTTGAGATAGATGGTGTTGAAGGCCCTACAGAGCTTGTTGTGATAGCAGATGACAGTGCTGATCCCAAGCTTATAGTGGCGGATATGATTGCACAAGCTGAACATGGATTAGATAGCCCAGTTGTACTGATTACAATATCCAGAAGGGTTGCAAATGCTGTTGAGGAGCTTTTGAAAAACCACAGAAATACATTTCATATTTACCTGGCTAACTCAATTGAAGAAGCGCTTAGAATTGCAAACGAACTAGCTCCAGAGCACCTGGCTCTGCATATAAGCAACTCTACAGAATACATGTCACTAATCGAAAATGCAGGTGCTATCTCATTTAACTTCTCCCCACCTGCTTTAATAGATTATATAGGGCCTAACCATATCCTACCAACAAATAGATGGGCTAGGGTTCGAGGTGCTTTAACCATATATGATTTTCTAAAGCCCATTGCCATACTTGAGGATGCTGCCAGTATTGATAAAGATGTTTTAAGGGCTGTTCAACTACTTGCAAGGTACGAGGGATTTAGAGCTCATGAAGAGAGTGTTGTGATGAGATATGTGTGAGGTTCTTTTGCAACTCTACAATATAATAATTGATAGGATTAATAAAAGGCCTCAGGGAAGCTATACAGCACAACTTATTGAAAGAGGTAGGGGATATATTGCTAGGAAGGTTGGTGAAGAGGCTGTAGAAGTTATAGTATCTTCACTAGCTGAAAGCAAGGAAAGGTTTGTAGAGGAGGTGGCTGACCTCCTCTACCATTTACTCGTTTTAATGGCTGTAAATGGTGTTAACATTAATGATGTATGTGATGAGCTTAGAAGGAGGATGAAAAAATGAAGGCCCTTATAATAAACTATGGTGTTGGAAATCTTTTCAGTGTTACAAATTCTCTCAAAAAAGCTGGGTTTAGCGTTGTCATAGCAGATGAGCCTACGAAGGACAGTGAGCTCGTGGTGTTGCCAGGTGTTGGAACTTTTAAAGCTGTTGCAAAGTATATTAGGGATAGAATAGAGCTATTCAACGAAATCTTGAACTCTGGAACAGCATTTCTCGGAATATGCCTAGGTATGCAAGTAATGTATGAATATGGTTTTGAGGGTGGTGCAATTAATCAGGGTCTTGGCTGGTTTAGGGGTTATGTAGATAGAATGAAAACTTCTGCAAAACTTCCTCATATTGGATGGGATAGAATTAGATATACAGGCAATGCAGATTGCTCAGAGTTTCTGGAGTTAGACAGAAGATACATGTATTTTATCCATAGCTACGTAGCCTACGATTATGATCCAAACACGATATGTTTCACTAGTGCCTATGGAGAGGCAGAGTTTCCATCCATGGTGCTAAAGAGAGGAGTTATAGCTACACAGTTTCATCCAGAGAAAAGCAGTTCCAATGGCATGCTCTTCTTCAAAATCCTTGCAAGGTGGCTCAGAAGATGAGGCTTAGCTTAGAAGAGGCTGAGAAGCTTGTAAACAAGCTTAATTTTAGGCATGCGGATAACACCATAGTTGCTGTTATACAAGATTCTAAAACTAGAGAAGTATTAACTGTTGGATTTATGAATAGAGAGGCGTTGCTAAAAACGCTTACAACGGGTTATCTTCATTTATGGTCAACATCTAGAAAAAAACTGTGGCTCAAGGGCGAGACGAGTGGAAATATTCAAATTGTTGTGGATGTGAAAGTGGATTGCGATGCAGATGCTGTTCTAGTGCTTGTAAGACCAGTTGGACCCATTTGCCACACTGGCAATTTCAGTTGTTTTTATAGAGGTTTAATGGAGCTGGAAACTGGTGACTAGATCCTCATAGCCACTGCTTCTGCAAAACTCATTGTATTTGCAGAACCTCCTAAATCTGGTGTAAGTATTTTGCCCTCACTAAGAACACTCTCAATAGACTTCTCCACAGCTTCGCCAGCCTCTATATATCTTTTACCACCACCTCTTTCCCCAAGCCACTTAAGCATCCACGCTGCTGACAGCATCATTGCTGTTGGGTTAGCAACACCTTTTCCAGCAATATCAAAAGCTGCACCATGTATTGGTTCAAACATGGCCTTCTCATCCCCCATGTTTGCAGAGGCTGCAAGCCCTATACTTCCCGTTACATATGCTGCTAGATCGCTGAGAATATCTCCATAAAGATTCGTTGTTACAATAACATCGAACCTCTCTGGCTTTCTAACTAAATCCATTACGGCAGCATCTATATACATTTCATCTATTTCTATATTTGGAAATTCCCTTCCAACTTCATATGCAACTCTCTTAAAAAGCCCATCAGTAAGTGTGAGTACATTTGCTTTGTGCACTACTGTTACCTTCCTCCTCCTCTTACTAGCCAACTCAAATGCTTTTCTAGCTATCCTCTCTGAAGCCTTCTTTGTGACAAGTCTTAAGGCTATGGACACACCATCAGCAATCATATGCTCTGCTCTAATGTATACATCTTCAGTATTTTCTCTAACAATAACCAAATCTGTGCCTGGCTTCAATGCTTTAACACCTGGAAATGTTTTAGCAGGCCTTATATTTGCATAGAGGTCTAGTCCTCTGCGAATCTTTACCACAACATCTCCTGCAGATTCCCCTACAGGCCCCTTCAAAATAGCGTCACAAGATTTTATAACGCTCCAAGAACTTTCAGGTATTGCCTCACCATATTTCTTAACTGCGCTATCCCCTGCCTCAACATGTATAAACTCTACATTGAGGCTGTATTTATTGATGGCTTTTTCTAGAACTAGCATAGTTGCTGCTAGTATTTCTGGGCCTATGCCATCTCCTTCTATCACGGCTACCTTAAACATTTTATCCATTGTACTCCTCCTTCACCAATTTTATAAGCATATCCCAGGTCACTTTTATTCCTTGATCAGCCAACTCCTTCACTTTATTCAGTACATCTAAAACTATCTCTTCTTTAGGTTCGTAACCCAGCTGCTTAATCACATACTCTACTGCATGCTTTCCGCTATGCTTACCTATAACGATCTTTCTCTCTGCACCCACAATTGTAGGGTCTATAGGCTCATAGGTTAATGGATGGCTTAAAACTCCATGCACATGTATTCCAGATTCATGTGAAAATGCATTTACTCCTACAATAGCTTTGTTAGGTGGTATTTGTAGACCAAAATGCCTTGCAACAAGCTTTGCTACTCTATTTATCTTGCTAAAGTCTATCTTTACTTTATATCCGTAGAGAAATGCTAAAGCAGATGCAACTTCTTCTAGAGCTGCATTACCTGCTCTTTCACCAACACCCAGCACAGTTACATGTGCTTGGTCAGCCCCGCTTTCTATGGCAGTTACACTATTTGCCACAGCCATTCCAAAATCGTTATGGCAGTGCACACTCAGTATGTAACCCCCTTTTACAGCAGATTTTATATAAGATACTAGAAAGCTTATGAGGCTTGGATGTGCAATGCCAACGGTATCAGCTATGTCAATTCTATCTGCACCTGCATCCACAACAGCTTGAAATACCTTGGCTAAGAACTGTAAGTCAGACCTAGTAGCGTCTTCAGCACTAAACTCCACCACTAATCCATGGCTCTTCGCATACTCTATAGCCCAAACAGCTTTCTCAATAACCTGCTCTGGAGATAGCCTCAACTTGTATTTCATGTGTAGATCAGATGTAGCTATAAATGTGTGTATAGCTGGAACCTCTGCCTCAATAATTTTATCGATATCAGCTTTATGAGCCCTGGCAAGCGCTATTACCTCAACTCCTCGAATTTCTCTAGCTATTGCTCTTACAGCCTCAAACTCTCCTCTACTTGTTATTGGAAACCCTGCCTCAATAGAATCAACACCAAGCTCGGCCAGGGCCAAGGCTATTTCAAGTTTTTGTTGTGGTGCTAGAGAAACCCCTGGCATTTGCTCTCCATCTCTTAATGTTGTATCCAGTAATCTGACTACCTTACCCCCTTTCTTATCCTGGTTCATTACATAACCTAAACTGTTCTGAGTTGGAGCAATACACACCCCCACAAAACTAATTCTCATATATCTTCTCATGTAACGGGTATATAAGCTATTATGCTTAATTAAATCTGTTTAAGCACCTAAAAAACTTAAAAACCTGCTCAAAGCAATAATATATTCAGCTTTTATGAAACTCTTGTAGGTGATGGTGATGGAACTCCAAGTTATGTAATGTTACAAAATCTGATGAACTTGTCAAGAAAATACAATAGCATGAAAGCCATAGCAATATCAAAAGAAATGCTGCTTAGAAAAACGCATTTCATTTATGGTGAACAGTTGTGAAAGGTTCTAAACTTGCTGCAGAAGCATTAAAGCGAGCAGGCCTAAATGTGATCTTCGGCATTCCTGGACTTTCAAATATGCCTCTTTATGATGCTTTTGTAGAGTATGTTACTAGTGGCGATATAAGAGTCATTTTAATGAGACATGAGCAGGGAGCAGCACATGCGGCTGATGGCTATGCTAGAGCATCTGGTAAACCAGCTGTATGTACAGGAACTTCTGGTCCTGGTGCTCTAAACCTTGTAACTGGTCTTGCAACTGCTTATTGGGATAGCTCTCCCGTTATAGCTATAACTGGTCAAGTTCCCAGATCATCTATGGGTAAGCTATCCTTTCAGGAAGCTGACATTCCAGGCGTTGTAGCTAGCATAACAAAGTTTGTAGTCCAGGTTAGAAATGCTGAGGAGTTGCCAAAATGGATTAAAACAGCAACATACATAGCTACTACTGGTAGGCCTGGTCCTGTTGTTATTGATGTTCCAAGGGATTTGTTTAATGAGGATGTAGATGAGGCTAGAATTAATTGGTTTAATGGCTTTCAGATAAAAGGCTATAGAGAATTCCAAGAACTTGTAGATCCCATTATGGTGAAGAAGGCTGTTGAACTTCTTGTAGAAGCTGAAAAACCTTTAATGCTTGTTGGAGCAGGTGCCATGTGGTCTCCCGCTGTTGAAGAGATAGTAACCTTATCTGAAATGCTAAGAATGCCTATTGTCTCCACATTTCTTGGAAAATCTGCTGTTCCAAATGATTATCCACTTTACTTGGGTATGATGGGTTACTATGGCAGGGCTGAAGCTAACAAAGCATTCATGGATTCAGATGTTGTGCTCGTGGTCGGCGCAAGACTTAGTGATAGAACTATTCCCAATGTTAGAGATGTGTTAGATACTAAGAAGAAGCTTATATTAATAAACATTGATCCTACAGATATCTATAAACATTCCTCATATCTACCGGTAGAAGCATATATGGTTACTGATGTGAGAAAAGGGCTTAGAATGCTGGTTGATGCCATTAGAAAGGTGGGTCTTAAGAAGGATAGATCCCAGTGGCTGAAAAGGGTTGTGGAGTATAGAGAATACTATGCGCAATTCTACTATAGAGATGATGGGAAAGGACTTAAGCCTTGGAAAGTGCTGAAAACCATTAGAGATGCCCTGCCTCGAGACGCTATAGTAACTACAGGTGTTGGATCACATCAGATGTGGACAGGGGTGTTCTGGGAATCATATTTGCCAAGAACATTCATAAGCTCTGGAGGTATGGGAACCATGGGGTTTGGTCTTCCTGCAGCAATAGGTGCTAAGGTTGCTAAGCCTGACAAAGTTGTTGTGGATCTCGATGGCGATGGCTCATTCATAATGACTATGAATAACCTCGGCACAGCTGTAGATGAGAACATACCTATAATTGCTGTGGTATTTGATAATAGGACCCTGGGCTTGGTTAGACAAGTCCAAGACATGTTCTTCAATAAGAGAATAATAGCTGTTGATATAGGTCCTGCAACAGATTTTGTAAAGCTAGCTGAAGGTTTTGGGGCAATAGGTTTCGATGCACAATCTTATGAAGATCTTGAAGTAGCCTTGAAGAAGGCCATGAAAGAAAATGTAGCATCAGTAATTAGAGTGCCTATTGCTAGAGACGAGAAAGCTTTACCTACACTACCACCTGGAGGAAGTTTCAGAGAGATGATAGTATATGAACCAGGTGCAAATAGTTAAGGTTCTGGGTTACTACATCGATGCTGGATTTATAGAAAGAATTATAGCAGGCTTCAGAAAGTTGTTAATAGATGTGGATGCCATATGTGGGAGGAGGATAAATGAAGAGGGTCTTTATGAACTGTATCTTGTTGTCAGAAACCATCCTAATCTCTATACAGCTGTGCTGAATCTGAGTAAAACGCCTACAATTGAAAAGGTAGAGGTTCTTGAATATCCTAATACCCCTGTGCAAGTTGATGCATGTGAATCTTCTGAAAAGGCTTTTATTTTTTGCGTGCCAAAGCCACTAAAGATCAGGAAATTTTCATGGGGTGTTGTGCATGGCTAAGATATATGGAGATGCAGATGCAAATCTAAGTCACATAAGAAACAAAGCCATAGCCATACTTGGTTATGGTAGCCAGGGAAGGGCTTGGGCACTGAATCTCAGGGATTCTGGGCTTAGTGTTGTTGTAGGTCTTGAAAGACGTGGAGAGAGCTGGAATCGTGCTGAGAATGATGGTTTTAAACCCATGTTTACAAAGGAGGCTGTGAGCAATGCTGACATCATAGTGTTTCTGGTTCCAGACATGGTTCAGAGAAGCCTCTGGCTTAATAGCGTACAGCCCTACATGAAGAAGGGGGCTGATCTAGTGTTTGCACACGGCTTCAACATACACTTCAAGCTTATAGAGCCTCCAAGCAACTCTGATGTTTATATGATAGCCCCAAAAGCACCTGGTCCCATAGTTAGAAGAAACTTTGAGAATGGATATGGTGTTCCAGCACTTATCGCAGTGCATCAGGATGTAAGTGGATATGCAAAGCAGAAGGCTCTTGCCATAGCTAAAGGCATTGGATGTACTAGAGCTGGAGTTATAGAGACGACATTTAGAGAAGAGACGGAAACAGATCTATTTGGTGAGCAGGTGATATTGGTGGGTGGTGTGATGGAGTTGATAAAAACATCCTTCGATGCGCTGGTTAAAAATGGGTACCAACCAGAGGTAGCATATTTTGAGGTACTGAATGAACTCAAACTTATAGTAGATCTCATATATGAAGGAGGACTTGTACATATGCTGAAGGCTGTCTCTGATACAGCTAAGTATGGGGGTATAACGGTTGGCAAGTTCATAATAGATGAGAGCATCAGGAGGAAGATGGAAAATGTGCTTGAAAGAATAAGGAATGGCGAATTTGCTAAAGAATGGCTTGAGGAGTATGAAAAAGGTATGCCAACAATTAAGAAAGAGCTGAAAGCCCTTGAAGAAAGTCTTCTAGAACAAGTTGGTAAAGAAATAAGGAAGCTTATATTCAAAAAGGCTTGAATATGTTTAAAAAGAATATTTTTGAAAAAAGCTTTTAAGCAAGTATCATACAAATTCTTAACTTGCGGTGAATAAGGTGATAGGTGGTTTAGAAATCCACAAGAGTTGAAATATTGGACACCACGCTTAGGGATGGGGCTCAAGCAGCAGGCATTTCTTTTACACTTGAAGACAAGATAAGAGTTGCCATAAATCTTGATGAACTCGGCGTTGACTATATTGAGGGTGGGTGGCCAGGTTCTAATAAAAAAGATGAGGAATTCTTTAGAGAGATAAAGAGATATGGTTTAAGCCATGCAAAGATAGTTGCCTTTGGTAGTACTAGGAGGAAGGATGTTAAGGTATGGCAAGACCCAAATCTAGAGGCTATATTAAGAACTGATGTAAGTACTGCCACAATTTTTGGAAAAGCTTGGGCTTTTCATGTACATGAAGTTTTGAGAACGAGCAAAGAAGAGAACTTAGATATGATTTACGATACCATAGACTTTCTGAAGAGGCATGGAATAGATGTTATATTTGATGCTGAACACTTCTTTCAAGGTTTTAAAGAGGATGCTGAATACGCGCTTCAAGTTTTGAAAGCAGCTGAGGATGCTGGTGCAAGAGTGCTAGTATTGGCTGATACAAATGGTGGTTCCATGCCGTGGGATGTCCTTGAAATAACAAGATCTGTTATAAATAGTGTTAAAGTTGCTATAGGAGTACATATGCACAATGATAGTGGATGTGCTGTTGCTAATACCCTTATTGCTGTTTATGCTGGTGCTAGACATGTGCAAGGCACTATAAATGGTATTGGTGAGAGAACGGGTAACGCTGATTTGGTTCAGATAATACCTGCTTTAAGGTATAAGCTGGGCTTGCATGTTTTAAAAGGTGACGAGAGTGTCAAGAAGTTGAAGGAGGTTTCACAATTGGTGTATAGAGTTACTGGTCTTCAACCAAATCCTTACCAACCTTATGTTGGGGAATATGCATTTACCCATAAGGCAGGGATGCATGTAGATGCTATTTTGAAGAATCCTAAGGCATATGAGCATTTAGACCCCACTCTTGTTGGTAATAAGCGGAGATTTGTGGTTTCAGAGCTTGCTGGTGCTGCTAATGTTGTTGCTCTTTTGAGAGAATTTGGCATAAATGTAGATAAAAAGGATGAAGGTGTTAAGCGAGTTGCTTCAAAGATTAAGGAGCTTGAGAAACAAGGGTACTCATTCGACAAAGCTCCAGCATCTGCATTGCTAGCTGCTTTAAAGGAGCTTGGATTGTATAATCAAAAGCTAGGGGAATATAGCTGGACACTGTTTTCTAGCTCTACAGGTATCTCTGTTGCAGTAATCAATCTCGGTATTGCTGCTAGTAGAGGTATGGATTTTGATCCGTTTACCGCTTTATTTAAGGCCGCTACAGACTCTATTAAGAGGATTATGAATATAGGTGATGAGCTGAGAGTAGATATAAATATAGCTAGATCCCAAGACAATATGTACAGAGCTACCTTAACCTTCTATAGCAACTCCCATAGCTGGTCAACGCAAGGCGTCTCACTTAACATTGTTGAAGCGCTAATGAAAGCACTTATAGAAGGCTTTGAATATATTCAAGCATTAAAGAGTTTGGGAAAAATATAGGATGCAGAGGTGTGTATCAGATGAGGAGCAGAGTTGTTGTAGAAGGAATAGAACGTACACCACACAGATGTTTGTTTAAGGCCCTTGGCTTAACGGATGAAGAACTGCAAAAACCACTTATAGGAGTTGCAAATTCGTGGAACGAAGTTATACCTGGGCATAAACACCTACGTGAAATAGCTGAAGCTGTAAAGGCTGGTATTAGGCTTGCTGGTGGAACCCCATTAGAATTCAACACTATAGGTATTTGCGACGGCATTGCCATGGGGCATGAAGGCATGAAATACTCCCTACCTTCAAGAGAGCTTATAGCAGATTCCATAGAGGTCGTGGCAAAGGCGTATCAATTTGATGGCATTGTATTGATAGCATCCTGCGATAAGATAATACCTGGCATGTTAATGTCTGCCGCGAGATTAGACATACCAGCTATATTCATATCTGGAGGCCCTATGCTTGCTGGGCGTTTTAGAGGTAGGGATGTGGATTTGCATGACGTTTTCGAAGCTATTGGAGGATACAGAGCTGGTAAAACAAGTTATGAAGAGGTTGTAGAGCTTGAGAATGTTGCCTGCCCTGGTGTAGGTTCTTGTGCTGGTATGTTCACTGCGAACACCTTAAACATTCTTTCTGAAGCAATGGGCATATCCCTGCCTGGGAATGGCACAGCTCCTGCTATTTCTGCAGAGAGATTAAGGCTTGCAAAACATACTGGCATGACAATAGTTGAGCTTGTTAAAAGAGGTATGTCTGCAAGGAAGGTCATGTGTAGAGAGGCTTTTCTAGATGCCATAGTTGTAGATATGGCGCTCGGAGGCTCTACAAACACCATACTGCATCTCATGGCCATAGCTAATGAGGCTGGAGTCAAGCTCACGCTTGATGACTTTGATGAAATAAGTGAGAAAACACCTACACTTACAAAGCTAAGCCCTGCTGGAGCTTACCATGTTCAGGACCTTCATGAGGCAGGAGGGGTTCCTGCACTTATGAAGGAGCTTTCAAAGAGGGGTTTGATACATGTAGAAAGACCCACAGTATCGCTCAAGACTATTGGCGAAATAATTGCTGTAGCTAGCGTCAAGAGGTACGATGTTATAAGACCCATTACAAATCCCTATTCTGAAAGAGGGGGAATAATGATACTGAAGGGTAACATGGCGCCAGGAGGAGCTGTAATAAAGATTTCTGCTATACCTGAGGATCTCTATCATTTTGAGGGAATAGCCAAGGTTTTCAATTCTGAGGAAGAGGCTGTTGAGGCAATACTTAGTGGAAAGATTTCCCGTGGCGATGTGGTTATAATAAGATATGAAGGGCCTAAAGGTGGACCTGGTATGAGAGAAATGCTGACAGCCACTGCAACACTTGTAGGTATGGGTCTGGATAGAGATGTTGCACTAGTTACTGATGGAAGATTTTCTGGTGCTACTAGGGGTATTTCGATAGGACATGTATCTCCTGAGGCTGCTGAAGGTGGGCCTATAGGAGTTGTAAAAGATGGTGATAGAATAGTGATTGATTTGAGGAAGAAAAGACTCGATATAGATATTACTATAGAGGAGCTCAAAGAAAGGCTCAATAAGTTCACGCCCTTAAGAAAGAAACTTGCTGGGTATCTGCATAGATACTCACAGCTTGTCACTTCAGCTAATATAGGTGCTGTATTCAGAACTTAAAGAGAGCTTCATCCATCTAAAAATCGATAATAGAATTGTATAACAGCACAAGCATTTTTGCTTCATCATATGCAATTGAGCGCACTTTAGCCTTCGATAAATCGAAGATGTAAATGTGGGATATAATTGGAATACTTCTAATCTCTTCTATATCTTCGAATTCTCGCAATCCGTAGTTCATCATGATCTTAGCCAAACAATCTTTTGATGTTGCGCTAAGGAGTGCTGGTGGAATTAGGGGTATGAGGCCTGCTGGATATGCAAGTGATATGAAGTATACATTGCTTTTAAGCATTTGAATTACTTTCCTTAGATGTGTAAGCATGATGTAATTCGTCCAATCATCTATGCTGTTCAATGGCACAGCATAATAGAAGATCTCAATGCATTCATCAACAGGGCCTCTCTTAGCATAGACATCACACTTAGTATTATTAATTGTGTACTCTATTTCACAGCTATACCCCATTCCCATAAGATATTTGCATAGAAGCATCTCAGCTATAGCATGACTTACTGCAACACCTTTGTCTCGAACCAACTTCAATACTCTTAAAACAATACTAGAATCTGGTGAAAAGCCTATCTTGGTAGCGTAGCGTAGCACAATAGACATTTTATCAATAGAACTTGGGCTATTGATTAGCGTTGACATGGTAAAACACATGTATGCTTTTCACACTGTGAAAAACCTACATTGCTTGATTAAATTATTAAGCTTAATTCGATAAAATGTCTTTAACCAGTAAGGTACTTGTATAAGGGTTGAAGCCATTGAAAATAGGAGTCATATATTCAGTGAATGATATAGCTGCGTCAGGCATCGTAAATCAATTGCTTCAAGAATTAGTATGCAAAGAAATTTATAGTAATTCAGGCTTCGTGAAAAAGGCATTTTCTTGCAAATTTGATTTTCATGAGGTGCAACTCTTAGGATATGACGGTGAAGTCGTATCTTTAGAGCCTTCACAACTAGAATTCATAAGCAATGTTGACTTCATAGTGATTCCCTCGCGCCATGAATCCTCATCACGAATCAAGAGCTTTACTGTACATGCTCCTGGAAATCCTTGGAGAAGAAGTGACTTTGGTGGAAAGCCTATGCAGCTCTCAATGTCTAACCCTGTTCTAATGTGGTATATGCTTTGGGAGCTCAATAGGCTTAGACAATCTTATTCCACGTTAACAGAGTTTTTAGTGAGCTATGAAGTTACGCATCATGGTCCAACAATACCTACAAAGCCTGTGACATTCATAGAGATTGGTGGAAGTGAAAGAGAGTGGAGCATTGCTGAGGCACACAAAGTTGTTGCTAAAGCAATAAAGAATGCTATTACTTACCTTAGTAGAGTACAAGGCTCTGAATCATGTACAGTGTCAGTTGGTTTTGGCGGCAACCACTATGCATCCTTATTCACAAAAAGAGCTTTTGAGAAAAACGAGTGTTATGGTCATATAGTGGCAAATTACATTATTAAAGAGCTGGCTTTGGAAGACCTGAAGATAGTTACAGAGATGGCGATAAGACTCACTCCAGGAGTTGCAAGAATTGTCATTGAGAAGATGAGAAGCGAATTGAGGAACAACATAACACTTATAGCGAAGAGTCTTGAACTAGAGATTGTTACACTATAGTTTACAGCTGAAAGCCCCCACCTTTAAGGCGGGGATGGAAATGTTTATATTCTGCAACAATGTCTAGTGGGGGGTGTGGCTGCATCAAGCCCTGCTATGAGATGCAGAAGTGACAACTACATTAATGTAAGGACTGTGATCTGACCACCCCAACTGCCCTTCAAGTGACAGATGTAGTCCCGAATAGATGTAAAGAGTTGATGAGCCCTAAGGGGTGTGGAGGAGATCAGAGCTCTACGTTAATGGTTTCGCCAACTTGTGGTGATACAAAGTCTACTCCTATTTCTTCTTTTATCCTATATCCTAAGCTATAGATAGAATCCTCATTTCCGTGCATTAGTACCACTCTCTGTAAATTCTTCACCTGTTTAACAAAGTTTAGCAAGTCTGAGGCACCAGCATGGCTTGAAAAGTCGAACCAAAAGACCTTGGCTTTAACCCTAGTACCCCCATCCTCTAGAACACCTTCAGTCAGCAGTTTTCTTCCTGGTGATGAAGCTGCCTGATAGCTTACAAGCATGATTGCATTTCTTGGATTATCGTAAATCCTCTTGACATAATACAATGCTGGACCCCCTTTCAACATTCCAGCTGGTGTTACAATAATGCTGCCTCCCTCCTTACATATACTCTTGCGCATACCAGAATCCTTTACTTGTGTAAACACCTTGCTAGCCTTTTCCAGCAGATCATATCGGTTGACATGCTCTCTATAAAGCAGCATTAGCTCTAGGATGTCTCTAGCCATTCCATCATAATATACATTTGCTTGAGGCATTTTTTCAGCAAGTAGTGCTAATATCTCTTGTGATCTGCCCATTGAAAAAGCTGGTATTAATACTGTTCCCCCATCTTCTACAACACTTTTCACAGCATCTATAAAGATTTGCTCAACTCTTTCTCTAGAAGGATGGTCATACATGCCATAAGTTGACTCCATTACTAGTATCCCTGCATCCAATTTTTGATTACAAGCACCTCTCACTATTCTTGTATCAATTGTATTAATATCGCCGGTATACAGCACACTTACACCTTCTCTGAATTCAACTCTAAACATTGTGCTTCCAGGTATGTGACCTGCATTAATTGTGTCTACAATCATGCCATCCAACTCAATTCTATCCCCTATGTTAAATGTGGTGACGCTTTTCATCATGGAATCTAGCTCTAGAAACTCAAATGGCAGATAGTAGCCAGAAATTCTCAGAAAATCCTCTATCATAATCCTTGACGTTATTGCTGTGAACTTGCTCATGTATATTGGAGGATTTGATGATATGTAAAAGAGTGGTGCTGCACCAACATGATCTAAATGCGAATGTGTTATGAATATAGCCTTTAGCTTATTCGGAGCTATAGAGAGTGGGAGTATAGGCTTATCGTCGATATCGAAAGAGATTCCATAGTCAAATAGTGTGTAGCGATCATCACCATTCCTTTTAATAGCTATAGCTGCTCTACCAACCTCTCTACCTCCACCAAGTACCAAAAATTCTAGCTTCATCTAGTTACACACTGCATAATTATTTAATTCTACCAGTGCTGAAAAGCTCTTTTACTCTCTTGTAGTTACTATATAAGGTTGTATAGCTATGTTTAATCCAAGGGAACTCCAAAAACAGTTGAAGCAGTTAAAACGCATGGGTGTGAAAATTGATCAGCTACAAAATGTTCAAAGAACCGTTATAGAGCTTCAAGATAAGCAAATAGTTATAGAAAACCCTGAGGTCATAGTTATGGAGTTTGGCACTCAAAAATTCTTCTATGTCTCAGGCAATGCTAGGGAAGAGCCATTAAAAAGTGGCGAGGAAAAAGGAACTGAGGCAACTATTAAGATAAGTGATGAGGATGTGCAGTTCGTGGTAGAGTATCTTGGTATAAGTAGAGAAGACGCACAGAATCTATTGAATGAGGCAGGAGGTGATATAGCAAAAGCCATAGAGCTGGGGCAGGCTAGAAAAACGAGAAGTAGCAAGTAGCGAAACTTGCTTAAGAATAGCAATTCGAATACATACCACAACACTATTTCGTGATTAGCTATCAAAAATTATTGTTTATAAGTATTGCTCTTATTCCATACATCAGAACATGAGCAGCAACCCGAATGCAGCTCTGAATAAACATAGAATGATAAAATTGGTTTTGAGAGTTAAATGGAAACGCTGTTTATGACGAGCTTTAGGCATTGGCATAACTTAGATAAAATCTCTATAACTTCTTCGTTTGTGACTAAAGAGTATTGTGCATATAGAATTCTATGGGTAATAGAGCGTACATTATTCAATTCTATGTCTCTACACAATGATCTTATACTCTCTAAGATACCACACTCATCTATTAGTACTCCAAGTTCTGCGAGAACATATCTCCATACATAGTAAAACTCTTGTTTAGAAATAGGTAATAACGCTAGTTTCTCTATACAAAAGTTTGTTAATATGATTATCTTTTCTAGGCATATTTCATTCATGAGATTCATTATTGGATATAAGATGTTCTGCAGAGTATAAAGGCTTATCTAGCATGAATCAGGTATATGCTACTGGTGTAGTTATCTGTGAATCTCTTAAGTAAGTTTGTACGTGATTTACCGCTATTTTTCGCCATAGCACTTCTCACTATCTTTTTACTATCAATCATAGCGTTATATCTGCCCCCACCTGAAGAAACGATATCCGAATTTCGCGAAGCTGGCAAAGAATTGAAGGAAATGATTAATATTTCATCATTCACAATCCGTGCTATAATGATATTCCTGAATAATGCTAGAGTTAACACCATGCTGGCTGTACCTTTCCTCTCAATAATTATGTATCCCACAATGGTTATCGCCACTGCCTGGACATTGAGAATAGCACTTCTAGAGATCTCAAATAACACAGCTGCTTTACAAGAATCCTTATATCAAGCAATCATAGTACTTTTAATATCTCCGCATACGTATCTTGAAATGCTTTCATATAGCATTACCTTCACGTGTTCAAATAAGCTCATGATAGCATTGCTGAGGGATTTGAGGAAGAGGAAGAGGATTGCAGAAGATATAATATTGTACTACGTACTTGCCATAGCAATCTCTTTTTCACTGCTTTTCACAGCAGCTTTTGTCGAATCATATTTAATATCAATTTCTGAATGAGGTGCCCTGCAGTGAAAAAGCCCTGTAAAGTTATCGCATTTTTAACTGATTTCGGCTATGAGGATCCCTATGTAGCGGCAATGAAGGGTGTGACCATTGATATTTGTCCCGAGGCAAAGGTTATTGACATCACTCATTCTGTGCAAAGCTTTGACATTGATGCTGCTGCTTTCATCTTATTCGCCACATATAGATACTTTCCACAGGGCACAATTTTTGTAGTTGTTGTAGATCCAGGTGTAGGTAGTGAGCGCAGACCTTTGTTAATGGTTACAAGAAACTACTACTTTGTTGGACCCGATAATGGTGTTCTGACAGCTGCTGCTGAAGATGATGGTATTGAGGCTGTAATAAACCTTGAAAACGATTTGCGCTTTAGAAAGCCTGTTTCAAGCTCTTTTCATGGAAGAGATATTTTTGCACCTGTTGCTGCATCACTTGCATGCGGTGTTGAACCAGAGCTCTTTGGATCTAGACAACCTATTGAGAGCATTAAGAGGTCTACTGTGGGCATCTACATGAGTAAGATTAGCCTAAACTGCGCTGAGCTAAGGGTTATATATATTGATAAGTTTGGTAATGTAATGCTTTCTCAGTACTACAATTCTATTGCAAATGCGCTAAGCATATCAATGGGTGAGGAGGTTTCTGTGTATAGTGGTGAAAAGGTTTTCAGAGCAGCTGCGAAAAAGGTGTTCTCTATTGCTAAAGAAGGTGAGCTAGTTCTTTATGAAAATAGCTTTGGACTTGCAGAGCTAGCTGTAAATAGGGGTTCAGCGAAAGAACTATTAAATGTGACACGGGGACATGTTGTAAAGATATGTAAATGAGTAGAATGCCGGGGGTGACTCACCCATGCTCATCTAAGCCCCGCTACACGGGGTTAGAGATTGCATGGGCTACAGATAATCTGGTGCAGAACTCAGCTTAAAAGTTTTCAGTAAGGGTTGGAGCTCATCATTGTAGTCAGATTTGGAGTCACTCATCACTAAACTTAGTGAGAAATAGTTCTATAATGAGAATATAAACTGTTAATGCTATCAGCGCAATTCGCTTGCATCATGTTACAGAAACTCAGCTCAGATGTCTTCATCATCAACTCATATACATTTCTACCGTTATTTAAAAACTCTGAGGGCTTCACTACGTAGAAGTCATCATTGTAATAAACTACTATACCAAACATACGATCTATTTTCCTATATATACTTGTAAGAAGGTTGTAGGGAACAACAACGTATATGTAATCACTAAAAGGAATTCTTCTATACAGTTGCCTGATCAGCCTAGGTTTAACCCTGGTTTTCACTTCAAATACATGTATAATAGGCCTTGAGCCATCATTTTCAAAGACAAGCACATCAATTTCATACCCCAATACCTTGCAATTTTTACATACAGCCAGACCTACAGAAGTCAGCTTCTTATACAATAAATCAACAATACTAGCTTCACTAAAAGTCTTTAACATGATACATCTACAAATGTGTTATACTACATAATTAAGCAAATATAACACAGCGTTACATCTTACCTAAACTAATTCACATATTACAACACCAAGTCTAATAAATAGCTTAATTAACTGAATTTCCTTAATACTACCTTCAGGAAATTCAACTAAATAACTACAGTATTACTATCAGAACTCAAAATAGTGCACGAGCCTTACAGCAAATTAGTGCCTAACACAACATATAGTTAGTGGAGCCAAACCCTGTGATGTGAGTGTTCAACCACACGGCACGTCTTCAGGTCAGGAGCTTCAAGGGTAATAAAGCCCTTGGAGATCCTGGCTTGAAGGCTTTCGCTGTGTGGTTGAACACCCACATCACAGGGGGCTAAACCTTATTCCTTTAAAACATATCTTTCTGAGATTCTGATGTTGCTTTTTTGCTGTAACTTTGTATAGCACTTTTCGCAGAACCTGTTTGTCTTAATATCTACTTCTCTTAATGAGTTACTGAAGTTCATAACGCATTTTGGGGTTTTGCAGTGTTCTAATCCTAGTAGGTGACCTAGTTCGTGTAGCACTTCTTTCTCTACCCTGTTGAGTAATGTTGCTCTAGTTGCTCCTGTTGCTAGGCGTGCTAGAAATACAGCTGCTGTTCTTAGCCATGGTATTGCCAAGCCGAATACAAAGTTTAGCCCCATTACATAGGCATCTTTGTTAGAGAGAAGAATTGCATAGACATCTTCTTTTAAAAAAGTGCTAGCATATTCTACAACAAGTTCAGCTAGATATTGCCCTCTTCTATTATCATAGAATGTGTCTGGTATTACTAAAGTCTCTTCATAAATTGTCTGGGCATTGAAAGCCTCTCTCAAAGCAATTCTTATGGCATTTACTATATCAGATCCTATATCTTGTTCATATAGTAGTTGTATCTTTAGCAATGTATTCCCCTTCAGCAATGCGGGAAACACATCATGTCTCAGCGCGCGAACTTTTCATCACTATACTATGTATCCGGGTATTTGAAGTTTTTTCTCAATGTATCTAGCGATCCCACTTAAAACTATTGAGAAGATTACGTAGATTATGGCAAGAACTGTATAAACTTCTACATATAAAAACGTTTGAGTTGCTACTAGCTTGCCCATATACATGAGCTCAGGGGCTGTGACAAAATATGCTATGGATGAGTACTTAAAGAGGTATATAGCCTCATTGGTTAGTGTAGGGATAGCTATCCTTACTGCTTGTGGTAATGCGATGTATAACATGGCGCCAAATCTCGTTAAACCAATTGAATATGCTGCTTCGATTTCAGCATAGGGTATTGAGGATAGTGCTGATCTTATGTACTCAGATTGGTAAGCAGCTGAGTTAAGCCCTATAGCTATTATTGAAGATAGTATGGGATCAAACCTTATACCCATCTCTGGGAGTGCATAGTATACGAAAAAGAGTTGTACAAGCATTGGGGTGCCTCTAAATAGTTCAACATAGATATGTGCAAACACCTTTAGAGCCTTGTGAAGAAATGTTCTTGTAATTGCTATACTAATGCCACCAACAAATCCTATAAAATACGATATGAGCGTAATTATAAATGTGGTTTTTAGGCCTTCTAGTAGAAGTGGCCCATATTTTGAAATGATGTACAGCAACTCACTAATCAATATACATTACCTTTGCCTATGCTGTAAACATATTTCATTCTATCCATAAATCTCTTTACCCTTTCGTTACGTGGATTCAATATTACCTGCTCCGGAGCCCCCTTCTCCAGAATTACGCCATTATCTAAAAACATCACTTCATCAGCTACTCTCATAGCAAAGCCTATCTCATGTGTAACCACAATCATTGTCATCCTTGCCTTGGCCAATCTCTCCATAACATTTAGTACCTCCCATATGAGTTCGGGGTCTAAAGCAGAGGTGGGTTCGTCAAACAGTATAAGCTTGGGCTCCATGGCTAGCGCTCTCGCAATAGCAACTCTTTGCTGCTGACCCCCAGAAAGCTGAGCTGGGTATTTATCCCACAACTCCTCTGTAATTCCAACAGCTGCAAGAGCTCCTTTAGCCTTCTTCTCAGCTTCGTTTTTAGACATTTTCTTTACCTTGATCAAACCAAACATGACATTTTCTAAAGCTGTCATGTGGCTGAATAGATTAAAGTGCTGAAAAACAAATCCTATTTTGCTTCTTACACTATGGATGTCACGCTTTCCAAGGATATCTTCCCCATCAAATATTATCTTCCCCTTATCAGGCATTACAAGTAAGTTTATACATCTAAGGAGGGTTGACTTACCTGCTCCAGAAGGTCCTAGAATCACCTTAGTCTCGCCTTCGTTGATCTCAAACGCTACCCCCCTCAATATAGGCTTTCCATCAATAAACTTCCACAAATCTTCTACAATTAGAAGTTTATCTCTCATACTACATCCCTGAACCAAGCATCCCCATGGACTTTAATTTACTATGAAGATAATTTGAAAGCAGTGACAATGGGTAGCATATGGCTAAGTAAATTACTGAAACAAATATCAAAGGCCATACATAATCCATTATTACCTGTGCTACGTGAACAGCTTGGGTGAATACCTCTACAACACCAATTGCGTAAGCTATTGAAGTATCCTTTAGAACAACAGTAAAGTCATTTATCCACGAAGGCAAGGCAATTCTAAAAGCTTGTGGCAAGACTATGTAGAGAAATGCCTCTGCTCTCGCCAACCCAAGAGAGTATGCTGCTTCTAATTGCTTAGTACTCACAGCTTTTATAGCACCTCTGAATATCTGCTCCTGATACCCTGCATCAACAATAGCTATGCCCAGTATGGCGGCGTAGAGTGATGGAAGTACTACACCCACCTTGGGTAGGCCATAAAAAACTATGAATATGGATATAATAAGTGGTATCCCCCTCAATACTCTGGCAATCCAATCTACAACAATGGAGACAGCTTTAGTTGCAAACACTTCAGCGAAAGCCATTGCTATACCTAAAGCTGTGGCGATAGCAAAACTTAGAAAAGTTAAAATTAGTGTATTGGGGACTGCTGAAGATATTATAGGTATGTATGATGCAAAGCTCTGCCACATATCTCTTAGAACCCTATCTATACACCAAGATATTTCTGGAGTATTGCCTGCCAATCTGTGGTGTTAAGGAATTCTTTTAAAGCATTGTTAAGTTGGTTAAGTAACGCTGTGTCCTCCTTCCGCACAGCAAGCCCATAACTCTCATTAGTTGGTATAACTGCTGTAATATTGACGTTTCTAATCCTTTCAAACATACTTGCAACAGGGCTATCTATAACAACCGCATCTACATTCCCATTTTCTAGGTCTTGTACAGCAAGAACATAGCTCGTATAGATCTTTATGTTGATCTGCTTACCAGTACTATTAACATATTTTTGTAATAGATCTTGAGCTGTGGTACCACTTTGCACGCCAACTGTTCTCCCAACTAAATCATCTAAGCCCATGGGCTTAAAGCTCGAACCTCTGCGAACAACTATAGCCTGGTCAGACCTCCAATAAGGTATTGTAAAAGCAACTACTTGAGCCCTTTCATTCGTTATCGTCATGCCGGACGCTATGATATCTATCTGCTTATTTATCAAAGCTGGTATAAGTCCATCAAAGTCCATCTGAATTATCTGAACATCATATCCAAGTTTCTTTGCTAATGCTTTGACCAGATCTATGTCTATCCCAACAACTTCCCCAGTTTTGTTATCTATGTATTCAAATGGTGGAAAATCAGGTGATGTACCAACACGAAGCACCTTCTTACTGCTTTGATACATTGGCGCAAGTTCTATCACTATCGCCACACCTATGATTGCTATGAGAATTACAGCAATTACTATGAGTGTCGTAATCCTCATCTTAAGACACCATTTAAGGAAATGGTTATGAAGTACCTAGGTTAAAAGTATTGATGAAAATCCGCTTAGTAAAATGACTTTACTTCTTCTTGAGAGAAAATAGTATTGAAAGCTTCTCTTACTACCTGCACCTTGTCTTTTAACTCCCTTCTTATGTAGAGTCTGAAAAGCATGGCTGTTTTTGGCATACTAAACCATGTAAATTCCAAGACCTTTCTCTTTACTAATCCCCCTCCCTCACTTACAACAATTATTTCATCTGTTGAAAGCATCGGATTGAGCGATAGCTTGGGGGCGTCTATAAAGAAGTTATACCCCTTCGTCACATCAAGCCCTCTACTCTTCAGCTCGATCTCTAATAAAGCTTCTATAATATCTCTGCTTCTCATTATCAATTCTATAGGTGTTTTCGTATCAGAAAGAGGCAGTCTATACTCTAAAACCAATTTGTAAGGAATTTTTCTGGACAGATACTCCTTAACTTCCTTTAAGCCAGCTACGTTACTATTATACATAAGGCTATAATCATCTAATTCTACATATTTATCCACATTTTTGATCACATCATCGAAATCTATCAACTTTTTGCTACCAATCAACGTTATGATGTCTCCTAAGAATTTTGATGCTGCTCTTACTGTTTTATGATAATACACCGTTGAGAACATGTATATGCGTGCTAGCATCAGCTGTTCTAATGCATCTAGAGCTCTGTAGTCCAACACTATCTCATCTCCGTAAACCCCAAGATAATATGAGATTCGTTGCCAGTCTACATGGCTTCCATATCCAGCACCTGTATAGTAGGAATCCCTTACCAGGTAATCTATGATATCAGCACTGCACACCCCTTTAAGTAGATAGAAGAAGACTTTTTCAGAACCTGCATCCTGTATACTATCTCTAAAAGGCCATTCAGCTTCATTAACGCTCTTCAATGCAGTTGCAATGTCATTCAATTTGTATCCATATTCATTTGCTATGTTCTCTATAGCTCCAGCTATTTCTAAAACCTTTAGTATAACTTCTGCCCCTATATCCTCGTGTGTGAGATTCCTCGGTATGAGTACAACATCTTCGAATAGATGACTGAAGGGGCCGTGACCTATGTCATGCAGTAGTGCTAAAAGTCTCATTAAAACTATGTATCTCTCTAAATCTTGCTGTTTAACCCTATACTTCCTCGCAATATCTTTTACCATAGTCTCAATAACGTGTGCTACCCCAAGGCTATGAGCAAACCTTGTATGGGTAGCGCCTGGATAAACAATGTCGGCTACAGAAAGTTGCTTAATTCTTCTAAGTCTTTGAAAAGCATTAGAGTCGATAATTCTTCGTTCATGTTCATAAATTTTTATGTATCCGTGAATAGGATCCTTAACGATTTTGTATTTCCCGAGATCCATGGTCTAAACCTAAGCACAGTTACCGTCAGAAAGTTTTGATAGCAAGCTTAATACGCTAATCTCTAAAATGCACAGCGTATGTCTTAATAAGCAAAGACCTTCCTGTTTATATCTATATCTACGTAAAGCACCTCTGCATAATGCTCTAGCACCTTTTTATAAATCAAGAGCAGAGAGGAGATCTCGTCTATTGATGGCATGGGCAGAAATGACATATCACCTTTATTGATTACAACAACAAATCTTGCTACATTGAGCACCTTTTCCGCAATGGTATCATAATTCGCTATGACCTTATCCCAATCTTTAAGAGGCTCAATACATGTCAACATAGCCTTAAAGCTCGAAATCCTACTAACAACACATTCAACATCATAGCCTATTTGTGCTGCTGAAATCACATCTTCGGGTGAGGGTATTGGCATTGGAATAGGATGGCTATGGAGAAACAAATTGCTTTTACACAGAGTTCTATACCTATAAATATGTGCAGCTGGTATTAATCCTCCTAGGAATCTTCCAATAAATAGAAGTGAGTTTTCATTGCAAAGTGTGTAAACATCTTCTGCTAAGAATGATGTTGAAAGGGGTTTGAGGCCTAATGATAGTATGAAGTCTATAGCCTCATCCATGTAGACCTCGATAAGCTTCTTAACAATATCATTGTTGACTACAGGTAGGTTATTTATTTCAAGTATGGATGGAGCTTCAAATGCTGTTGATGCTAATAATTCTATTAAACTCTCACTGAATTTTAAACTATTCATATTTTAACAAAACCTGTAGTATTTCTATGCAACCAATAACTGCTTTAGTTAAAAAGTTTTTGTGAAAGTAAACAGTATGTACTTAGTATATACTTAGACAAGCGTTGCTAGTAATTCTATAATCAATTCTCTTGAAATCCAATTAAAAATATATGCATATCGAGTTGTTTGTAATTGATTACTGCTGAACTAAGTCTTTAGTTTTGTTTTCATTTTATTTCCTATAATGCATTATCACCTTTCTAAAGTGCTAGAGGGTAAGAACGCTGTTCTGTGCTTAGAAGAAAGGATTTATACAATGCACAAGAGTTGTGTACTATTGGTTAGCTCGAGAGTCCACCGAATAGTGGCGTCGAAACTCTGTAAACGAGATAGAAGGCCTTGAAACAATTTAATGAGTCTAATGGAAAAGAAAAGAGTATTAATGGTTAGAGGAATCAGAAGCGCCAGCCATCATCACATCTTGAGTTAAAAATCAGATGGGGTTGTAGACACATCATTTGTTTTGCTATAATTCAACAATATTTCTACATACAGATTTTAGTTTTTCTAACAAGCTATTGAGCTCTTGTAGCGAAACTTTATATGTGTAGAGATATCTCTTTGTCCTAGCCTTAACCTTTGCCACATTTTCTTTTTCCAGTTTCTTTACTCTGCACTCTTCAGCTCTCTTGGCAACCTCAAGAAATTCTTGCTCATTAGATACATAAATAGGCATAGCGCTTCACATGTGTAGAACTTCATATAGGCAAAATATAAGCTTATTAAAAATGATCTTCAGGAACAATGTCTGGGTTGGCAAAATGCTTGAGCAGTACATGAACTGGTATGACCTTGCATTAGAGGCTCTAAATTATGAAATTAAAAATTTGAAGAGACTTGAAGGTGTTGAAGAAGTTGTTGTAGTTGGCATGGGTGGGAGTGGAATAGTTGGAGACATGCTTTCAGCAATAGCCCAAACCTATGCGAGAATACCTCTTTACACGTACAAAGATTTCTACATCCCGCAAAACTTTATTAATAAGAGTACATTCATACTTGCAATTAGCTACTCTGGAAACACTCTAGAAACCATATCTTCAGTACAGCATGCAATTAAAGTGGGTATACCCATAGGTATTGTAGCTTCAGGTGGAGAGCTCATAGACATTGCAAAGAAACATCACATACCATATGTTATTGTAAGGCAGGGCTTAGCTCCAAGATCTGCTCTACCGATACTACTAATTGCCTCAATAAAGATTCTGCACTTTTGCGGAATACCTTTAATACCTATGGATATTGTTGAAAAATCCATTCAAGTTTTGAGAGATGCTGAAAAGGCTGTTGCCAAAGCTTCACAACTTGCAGAATTTTTGAACAATTCCAGGCTTCCCCTCATAGTCTCTACTACGAGATTTGCACCATTAGCCACAAGGTTTAAGAATGAGCTTAATGAAAATGCTAAGATGCCTGCTAAAGTAGAAATAGCACCAGAGCTATTTCATAACGATATTGTTGGGTGGGAAAGGAAGGAAATGCATGGAAAGGCTATAGTGATAAATTCTGACATAAGCTATGAAAACCTCTTATTAGATTTCTACGCTGACTACTTAAAGAGTGTAGGTTTTGAAGTATTTTACCTTAAGTTAGAAGGCAATGTCATGGAGAGATACTTGGAGGGCTCGTTAATAGCAGGGCTAACTTCAGTCAAAATAGCTAACAAACTTGGCTTTGATCCTCTACAAACCAGAAGTATAGCCATGTACAAGGACTTTCTTAAGAAATACCGAGAAAAAATTGTAGAAGCAGTTTTGCGGTAACATTAATAGCATCAGTATTTTATTCAACTGGTATTGAGTAGCTAAGGCCTTATGTGATGTAGTATGGTCTCTTTTCTCCCTTTGCCTCCTCTTTTGGCTGAGTAAAGCTTTTTAGAATGAGCTCAACTTCTCTTTCAACACCTCTACCCTTTTCCTCAAGCTCCTTTGTATCTATGCCGAGATTCCACACCTTATTGATTACATCCAAAACGAGCTTTGATGCTATGTAATCAATATAATTAAGTTCAACAATACTTCTCCAAGTTTCCCCAAGAAGACACACAGCATTTATATTGAAAATCTTTGCCCATCCTACTACAATTCCATTCAGACCACTTATCACACCCTCATTTAGTTGTGTGGCGCCATGTTCAACATATTTCTTTAAAACATCAATATTGTTTCCAACGACAAGCACTTTGCGATTAGGTACAACCACGTCTGAAACATAGGCTGCGGCTGCGATGAGTTCTTTTATATTGTATCTTTTCAATTGTTTTATGAGGAAGTAGCTCAATGAATGTTGATCAACATCAGATGCGGGTTGTGCACTACCTGTCGCTATGAAGACCCCTACGCTGTTAGCTTTAGCATAGTACAACGCAACATTGTTTATTTCACCCATGCCATCAGACTCCACAATAAGATGCGCAGGAAACTTAGTACCATAAATAACACCATATAGTTCTGCATCTAACGCTTTTATGAGCTGCAACGCAACAGTTTTTCCTACTAACGCCATTCCAGGGAAGCCCACAACAACTATGTTGTTGTCTAGAGGATTTGCTTTACCATATCTAATAAATTTCCACATAATAAAAGTACCTTCAGTAGCTGTTTACAATGCATAGCATTAGTGATAACTTAACCAAGTTTATAAGCTAATAGGCAGCAATGCTCTAAGCAACACAATAAAGTATATAAACCCAAGACATCAATAACATAGCTATGCTGGGGCCCGTAGCTCAGCCAGGTAGAGCGCCCGGCTCATAACCGGGTGGTCCGGGGTTCAAATCCCCGCGGGCCCATTTTAAAAGAGATTTTATATAATTAATTAAAGCTTTTAGATGTCTAGTGCTGGATATTATCTCATAGCTACTAGAGATGGTGTTTAACACTATGCTCAGGATTGTTAAGTATGTCTTAGCAATAGTTATAGCTTTGCCGCTTATTTCCATATATTTCTCCTCAATGTTTTTACCTATGAGATTCTATTCACAGTCATTTATTGTACAGAGATCTTTTCTATCCTATGCTTTCTATGGCGGTTTGATGCTGCTTTTAGCATCACTATTTATTAAAGATTTCAGTAAGTCCCTAAGTGAGGTACTGGTAATTGTAGCAATTGCTGTACTGGGGTTATACTCCTATGGTGCAGGTCTATTCTATGATTTAAATGAATTTAGTCATAGCAAGCACTATGTAATTCCACCATCCTTTATTTACATGCCTTGTCCAGATTCATATCGTTGCGATGCATTTTCTGTTTTGGCGATAAGTGTTCCTCTCTCTATAGCTATGGCGATGCTAATCTATGGCAGTTTAGGAATTTTGGAGACAAGTAGGGCACGAAAGACCGAATAATTGTGAAAAGTCTAGAAGGGGTTTTACCTTTATTTGATTAAGTATTAATGTTGTTAATGGTAGTATTTTACGGCTTTTTTCAATAATCACTGAATCTGTTGATGCTATAATAGAGTTCTCCATTTGTGCATAGCTTATTGCTGTGGCATCAGGTTTTGTTGATAGTACACATGTGACTTTCGCTTCTTTCAGCCTGCTGCTCAGCATATTAGCAAAGCTCTTTATGTCTTCCAAACTGTGGCTAACATTTTTATCACCCACTATTACAATTTCTCTGAAAGAATTGCATTGCTGAAAAATGTTTGCCAAGATGTTATAGCTTTCTGTTAAAAAGGTTCTTTCGCCTGATCTCAACTTAGAGCCTCTCAAATCTCTTATAAGGCAGTCGTCGCATAAAAACACATCACTATTCTCTAGCAACGCTATCACTGTCAACAAAATGTTGTAGAAATCTACCACTAGCAACCCGTAAGACGAGTAATCCACACACTTACATGTAATCTTCTTGAGAGTTTCATAGACATATGTAATGCTATGAACACATCTAAAGAGCAACAACTTCCCATATCTGTTCAGCATATAGCGTTGCGCTATTACATCTAGTGCTTGTGAATAGCTATACCCTCTCGCTAACAAAAACCTATAATCATAAGCAGCATCTATCAATGCATTAAAATCTATCTCTTGTTTTCTATCCCTCCTCAAAACTCATGACCTTAATTAGTATTTGCCTTTCGCAGCTGTTTCTAGTTTCATAAAGGTTTATAAGGTTGCATTATTACACATCTTGATGAGATTCCCTGTGAGGGGTGAAGAGCCTGCAAGGGCTCTCCCCAAGGGCAGCAACCCAAGGTGTGGGGTCCCCGGGGTGGCCCTGAACGCCCCCAAGGCATATGCAGACCCAAGGAGCGATGCAGGGGAATAGAGATGAGGCTATGAAAAACATCAAACCACATGAACTTATATGAGAGCTGAACCCCCTCAGATTTCTCAGTATTTATAAACCAAATTACACTATATGTTTTTGTGTAGAAAATGAGTGATAAGGGAATTGAAATCAGTAACGAAGAGCTTCTAGAAATAGAGAAGGAGCTTAAATCCCTAGAGGAAAGAGAAAAGAAGCCTACAACAGTAGCAAAAAGCAGAATTGAAAAGGATATCACTAGAATTTCAACAGGTGTTCCAGAGCTTGATAAGGCTCTCGAAGGTGGGGTTCCAAAGGGTTCTTGGGTAGCTATAACAGGTGAGCCCGGTACTGGAAAATCCATTCTTTGCATGCATTTTGCATGGGCTGGGCTTAGGGTAGGGGATCCCGTGGTTTACGTTACTACAGAGGCTGAGTTCAGAGATGTGATAAGACAAGCAAAGCTCTTTGGAATGGACTTTGAACAGTATAAGATATATGATATTTCAAGCACTAAAGAACTTGGCGAGATCCCTAACATAGTGGTAATAGATATATTTGGACTTCTGAAGGTTGCAAGGCAAATGAGTGAAGCAATTCCAACCGATGTAGAAACAGCTAGGAAAAGAAGATTTGCAGCACTTGATGTTCAAACGCTAACAGCTGCAATACAGGAGGCCTATAAGATTCTGGGGGTATTAAAGGAGGGTATAAAGAGCCCTGTGAGACACGTCAGACTAATTATAGATTCTATGAGTGCTTTCTGGGCTGATAAACCAGCCATGGCTAGAAAATATAGCTACGATTTGAAAATAGCCGCACATAGAGATAATGTTACTACCTACCTAGTAAGCCAATATGCTATGACTACTAAATCCACATTCGGTTTTGGCTTAGAGCACATAGCGGATGGAGTATTCTATTTATGGATGGATGATGTGGAAAGTACAAAAGAAGTTGCCAGGTATATGATAATAAAGAAGATGAGAATGACAAATCATGCAAGAACAGCCTTCAGAGTAGAGATATTGCCAGGTAAAGGCTTTGTACTAGAATCCCTAAAGTAATCAAAATACTCAATATCAACACTCTTTGCGAAAAACCCTTGTTACCCGCATTTACATTTGCCCTAGCTGCAATAAGCAAACATAAATTGACGAGGATGAGCATCTAGGGACTTCCACCTCACCCACAGGGATTTTTGGTATCTCTCTGGAGTCATAGGCACCTATCAAGTCCAATGCCATGAGGCTGCCT
>JAPWTX010000037.1 GCA_028275825.1 Ignisphaera sp.
ATGTTTTGAGGTTTTTGGTGGATATAAACAGCCTTTTAAGGCTGTGTCTATGATTAAGGTTTTTGATATTGGGATATCCTTCCTCAGGGGATATACAGTGACATAGTCCTCAGCGTAGTCAACAAAGAAAGCAGGTATGTACCTTATTCCAAGTTTTTTAAGGACTTCGAGGCGGTGATGCCCATCAAGAACTACCAGAGTTCTCACATCAACTACTATAGGGTACTTCAGAAAACCTGATGTCAGGAGATCTGTTGTAACATAGTTAACTATATCAATATACACAGATTCGTGGGGATGCAAAACATCTATAGGCACTAAAAATGTCTTTAAGCTATATTTATGTGGATCTAGAGAATTGAAGAGCTTATCTCTACCAAACCTACTTATAAGGAACTGTATAACATCGTAATCTAGCACCATTTCTCCTGCCCTTGGCCACTGCTTTGAGTTTTATAATGAGCTATACACTTTTACAGTAGGGAGGAGATTATAGCACCTTATAAGCCTTATAATAATGTAGCAGGTAATTGCATTTGCTAATACCATTAATGTGGTAAAGGTTGTTGCTACAGCTATAGCTATTTTTATTGCTATGCGAATAGCTTTCGACTCAGAAATGCTACTAACCGGGTTTCCCAACCTATAAAACCCTGGCTTTTCTAGCTCAACCCCCAGAGCCCCGGCCATAGCTGACATTGGATGCCCAGCATTCACACTTTCTGTTTTCCTGCAGTCTCTTCTCCACACATGATACGCATCTACAGCACTTCTTCCAGCAAGAAATGAGTACATTACTATGAATAATGCTGTGAGCCTTGCGGGCAGGAAATTAAGAATGGTGTCCGCCTTGGCAGAAAACCATCCAACATCTTTATAGCAGCCATGCTTAAACCCTAAAGCACCATCGAGAGTGTTGGCCAATCTCTGTAGCAATGCTGCTAAAGGCCCTCCTATGGCGAAGTAGAATATGGGGGAGGTATACCCATCTACAAGGCTTTCAGCAAGAGACTCTATAGCAGCTGAAGCCACAAGCCTCTTATCCAGCTTGTAAACATCTCTTCGCACAATTTGCTGTGTCCAATACCTAGCACACTCGGTATCGCCTTTCTCAATACATGTCCCCACATTACCCACTATATCAAGTAAAAGCCTAAATGAAATAGAAAGCTTGAGTATATAAGCAGAAACTATGATCCACAGCCATCTTCCTATAGCACATGAGGCGAGAAGTGCCATGCTATAGATGGGTATGTGTAGTGATACCACTATTAACCACACCGCTACACCATTTGCTTTAGATGTGCATGGCTTACCCAATCTCAGGGCAAGGACATAGGCTGTGTGCACAGGATGTATTTTCAACATAAGTCCTCTATGATATGGATAGAGAAAGTCTAGGAGATGAGCCAAGGCAATGATTGAAATCATCTCTAAAGGGCTTTGAAAATAGAGGCATCTACAAATACTGAGATATAGCACTAGCTATCACCATGTTTACAACCCTTGTAATTTCATAGCAAAAGCCCAGGGCATCACCATTCACAAACCCCAACCTCTTACTTACATCAAGTAATACAGCTAGGCATGTAATTACCGTAGCTAGGGTTGTGAAAATAATGAGAAGTGGATGTATGTCGAATAGCAGTAGTAGGGTTAGAAAGATTGCGAATGTAACTATAATGTTCTTCACAATGTTTTTCCTCCTCTTAGCACTTTCCACGAAATCCCTCGAAATACCTGCATAAGGCTCTGGCAATCCAAAGACGCACAGAATATACATAGATTCTGCAGCCAGTATATAGATCCATGTCAATATTGGTATCAGAGCACCAGGACTTAGTGCTCTGAGCATGATGATGATAGATGAAAATGTTGAAATCATATTTAGGAACAGGAGGATTAAAGCAAAAGAACCTCTCCTAGGATCCTTTATTATCCTAACAGCCTCTACACCCCGCTTATGGGCTCCTATAGCATCACTATAGTCTGCAAACCCCTCTAGATGTAGTCCTCCAGTCAAAACCACGTGAAGAACCAGGTAAAGCACTGCTAAGAGCATTTGATCCTTAACAATGTAGGAAAACATATAGAGCATTACCCCTGTGATAAAGCCTTCTATAAGCCCTATGACATTGATTAAGTAAAACTCTCTAGCAGCTTCACTAAGAGGTGCTGTGCCTACAGGCAATGTTGTAAAAAATGATAGAAGTGCTCTAAAGCCTTTTACAAAAGACCTGCTATCTAATTCCAATCACCTTATAAGCTTCAATCAGGTGGATGTTCTCCTCCTTCAGCTTCACAGCTACCCTCACATGATATGGTGTTAAGTAGGGAAATGTGGAGGCATCTCTAACATAAATACCCAGAGTTGTTAAAGCCTTGATAGCCTCCTTAGCAGTGCACTCTCTATGCATAAGCAGAATGTAAGGAGCATGCGACTCATAAACCCTTATACCCAGCTCTGAAAAGCCTTTAACCATGAAATTCCTTTCCGTTGCAACAATATGTTTAGAACTTTCTATGAACTTCTTCAGCTCAGAACCTCTAAACATAAGTGCCTTAGAAAACGCGTATGTAGCTATGGAGTTAACATTCCATGGTTGACGACATGCATCAAGAATATTCAAAACTTTTTCATTATTTGTATAGAGAAACCCAAGCCTCAGTCCAGGAACTGCAAAAGTTTTTGTCAGACTTCTTAAGACAAGCAGATTTTCATAGTCATTAGCAATGTGTAGAGCTGTTGAACAGTCTTCGCATAGCTCAACAAAAGCCTCGTCAACAATCACAATAGACTTTTCGAAGAGTTCCACAACATTTTTAATAGCATCAAGCTCTATATAGACTCCTGTAGGGTTATTGGGATTTGAAAAGAGGATCAGAGCCCTGGCCTTGATATGCTTAGCTAAGTTCTCAACAGCCTCCAGATCTAATTCAAATTTGTTTTCATACTCTCTATACGAAATTGAGATGATGGGTATTCTCAGCTCGTATGCCAGCTGGCGATGGTCACCAAAAGTTGGTTCAAAGACTATGAGTAGCTCAGGCTTTAAGCAAGAAAGCGCGAGGTTTATCCCCTCAGCAGCACCATTTAATATAACTATGTTCTCAGCTTTAACATCATAGAATTCAGCTATAGCATTTCTAAGCTCATTGTATTCGTAGTCAGGATACCTGGCATACATTTTCAGTCTAATAGCCTCTTCAAATAGCTTCACCAACACCTCGGGCGTGCCTAGAGGGTTTAAGGGGACAGAGAAATCGTATTTCACACCTTCAGGATGCTTTCCACCATGTGATCTAAGCATTATTGCTACACACCTTCTCAGCTTGTTTCAGGTCTTTAACCTCATCTATGTCTGTTATAAGGTTAGGGGGTAGAACGATATTTCTCCAGCTACCTGTAGGTGCTTTGAATAGAGAGAGCCCAATAGGCTCAGCACCACCACTTCTGCTAGTAACGGCTGTAACTACTTCTGCAGGCTCTGATAATGCTTCTTCAACAAATTTTGCTATGACCTTGCTCTCCCTAGCCACGATATCGGCTGCTAAAACTAGTGCAGGGAGCTTTATGTAGGCGTCTAGAATTATTGCAAGGTCCTTGACATAGTTTTCTCCACAAAGCTCTATACAATCAATTTCATAGTTGCTGCAAAGACTTTTCAATTCTAATAAAGTGTGTTTAGATAATACAAGTAATACATGTGAACATATAGCTCTTAACTGTTTCAACAATCGCACTATAATTATCTCGCCGCAGACTCTTTGCAAAAACTTCGTGGGGGAGCCAAATCTATTACCCTGTCCACCAGCCATAATAATGCAACGCACTGAATGCATCATCTTTTGCACTACCCTAGGCTACATGTATTCATCCAGTATGCGTGTCAGTAGAGATGCAATCAAAGCTGATATAATGTCATCTTCAAACATGTTGCTCCTCCAATGCTCAACTACTCTGCTCTCCTTCAACTTTTCCACCCAGTACATCGAGAGAACTGCTTTTGAACCCGCTAGGTAGGTAGCAAGGCTCATACCTAGCAACTCGTCTGCCACAATCTTTTTAGAATCTTCTGCAAACTCTTCTTCAGAAAGCCCGGGTATGGTTCCTGAAGAGCCGTGGAGATCCAGTTCTCTAGAAGCTATTAGAAAGCTCCACACGTTAGGGTCTCTGAAGAACTGTTTAAGTAGCTTGCAGGCCTCTTCACGTATAGCATCCTCAGGTACACCAGGTATAGGACTCTGTCTATACACCTTTAGAAATAGCTCAACCAGCTCCTCTATGTTATGGCCCAGCACATCTTTTAAAACATCGTTTATCTCTCTAGCCACGGCTTCAGCAACAATCATTTTGTGAACTGCTTTAGCCACCTTATTGCCTATAGTGGTATTCATTCCTGCAAAAAGTATTTCATTACCCATGTTAAATGGTTTGAGAATGGCTATGGCATCTGTGACAGTGCCGCTTGACCTAGATTCGCATCTTAGAAGGGAATCAGAAGTGGCTATAGCTTTTGCTTCAGCTACTACTCTGAGTAAATCTATCATGGCGCTGCGTGTTAGTGGGTAGTTCACTGCTATAGCTATGTTTATTGTGGATATGGTGAGAGGCTCATACAAATTACTAGTCTTTATGCATGTGGGTGGGGATAGCCCTATGGTAGCAAATATATGCAGATTGCCATCTAGAGCTATATGCCTCAGCTTATCTATCGGCACAGCTGTTATGAATACTATACCCCTTTTTAAATCTGTGGATCTCAGTATTTCTTCATAGAAGCTGAGCATATCTCCTTCCTCAAAATTCTTAGGCACTGTGTAGAATATCAAGCCCTCTACATAATCAGTAAAATCTCCTCCAACCTCAAGTGCAGGAACTGTAGATGTTATTTCCATGGGCTGCGAAAACTCTACTAAAACTGTTCTTTCATTTACCCTTCTAACCCCTCTTAACATAGCCAAGCCCAACAATTCTTTCATATTCCCTGTAAACAGCCTCCTTAATTGATGTTAAAGGCAATTTCCAGACAAGCTGTGATGCTATAACAGTGCCTCCAGCACCTACACCTTCCTTAACATAACCCTCTTCATAATATCTCAGACCATCAAATGGTGCATCACTAAAGCTCAGCAATGTGTATACAATGGGTACTTCAGGAGCTATGTCTCTCACAAGTCCAGCTATGTCAGAACCCCTATCTGTAACAATCCATTTAGTAGTGCCTATAGCAACCCTACCTCTAAGGTCGATGCCCAACCTCTTCAAAATCGCTATTACAGAGCACATCTGAGTACCTCCAGCGAGAATAACTTTAGAGCCTCTCTCAATAACTCCAGTCACAAAACCAGCAATAGCTATGTGTAGAGGGTCTCCAAATACCTCTACAGCTTCAAAAACATTTTCTACGGGGACTTCTTTACCATATCTTGTGAGAGCCCCTCTAAACACCTTCTCCTTAAGCTTGGCTGGGTTATTTGGTGAAGCGCTACTCACTCTACCAACAGCTTTAAAACCTAGAGCCTCCATAATAGCCATAGCGGTTGTTGTACCCCCAGGCATAGATTCTCCAGCAATGAGCAAGCTGTTTTTTGAAGAAAGCATGTGACCCAAGGTCTCTCCATCTCTAAACAGCTTCTCGCCATAGCCTTCTGGGAGAGCATTCTCAGCATCAATCCTACCACCAACAACAGCATGAGGAAGAGTTATAAGAGGTATAGCAGGCTTTCTAAGCACACCACAATCAACAACAATGTGTGGAGCTTTAATAAGGCTGAGAACAGACCTCGTTATTATTGCTGGTGTTGGAATGCCCTCAGGTGTAATGGGTATTGCATCAAATGTTTTCGGCTTACCGAGAACAAGGTACTCCACATCTAGTGCAGGTGTATACAAGGTTTGCTCTGGAGAGGCGCCTGCAATACTTATGCCAGGAACTGTAGAGGTCTTTGTGGAGGCTATGAAGTATATGAAAAGAGTATGCCTATGCTCAACATCGTCAACGAATTCTTTCCAGGAATGTAAAAGATCTATAACTTCAAACATGTGGAAAACCTTGGGAATAGAAATGTTCAAAGATTTAAAAGCTTATGTGGACAGCTTAGCCATATGCTGAAGCCAAGGATCTTACGCTATAAAATAAGGGGGGAAGCAGGTGAAATGCTATTAAAGTGCCTTTGTGTAAGTTTATACCCATAATCCTATTCTCTCTATAGGCTCTAGTGGAATCACTATGTTCTTTCCATTTATGTTTAGCAAATGTATTTTTACTCTATACACCTTTTCAAGAAGTTCTTTCTTAAGTACTTCCTCTGGTCTGCCTGCTGCCACAATCTCGCCGTTGTTCATCATTATGATTTTATCGGCATAGAGAGATGCTAAATAGAGGTCATGGATAGCTACAATACATGTAATTTTATTCATCTCTGTAGACGTCTTGACGTAGTCTAGTATCTCTAGCCTGTATCTAAGATCTAGAAATGCTGAAGGTTCGTCCAGCAGCAATACTCCAGGTTTTTGGGCAAGTGCCCTTGCTATGAGGACTCTCTGCAATTCACCACTACTAAGCTCATCCAATCTCCTATTGAGTAGGTGAGCTATATTCATCTGTCTAGAAATCTTTTCTACAATTTCAAGGTCGTGGCGTTGTATGGAAAATCCCAATGTGGCTTGATGTGGGTATCTGGCTGTTAGCAGAAATTCCAGTACTGTTGATGGGATTGTTTTTGATATCTGGGGATCTACGTAAGCAACTATCTTGCCTAGATCCCTTGGTGAGAATCTTGATATGGATTTTCCATCTATGTAAATAGCTCCAGCCTTTGGCTTCACAATGTAAGCTATTGTTTTTAAAAGAGTTGATTTCCCAGCGCCATTAGGTCCAATAACGAATGTCATCTCGCCTTCGCTTACCTCAAGTGATATGTCTCTCAGTGCAGGTATGGAGCTGTACCAAACCTCAAGATCCTCAATAACTATCTTCATTCTCTCACCTTCTTAACAATTAGATAGGCTAAGAATGGCGCTCCAATAACCGCTGTTACAACACCTAGGGGAAGCTCGCCTACAGCTCCTGCAAACAAGCTTACCAATTTAACAACAATGTCGGCAAGTAGTGTGAGTAGAGCTCCTACAAGAGCAACTATTGGTGCAGCAAATCTGTGGTCTGAGCCAACAAGAAACCTTGCAATATGTGGAGCTGCAAGTCCTATGAATCCCACGATACCGACAAAAGCTATTGTAATTGCTGTTAGAAGTGCTGCTATAAAGGCTGCTGAATCCCTTACTAAAGTGGGGTTGAAACCCAGTTGCTTAGCATATTCATCGCCATAGAGATAAGCGTTGAGGGGTTTGAAAAGGGCTGGAATTAGCGCTGCGAAGAGTAGTGTAGGAAGGGCTAGAAACAGTAAATCTCTTTGCAGAACAGTGCTGACACTACCCATTAGCAAGTATACATAAGGGGTTTTAACAATCTGCTGAACAATGTAGAGAAGTATGTGTGAGACTCCTGAGAAAAGCGATGCAATAGCTATGCCTGCCAAAACCATAGCTAGGCTACTGCCCCCACCAAGTTTAGAGAGCGATAGCGTTAATATATAACCTGCAAGAGCACCCAGAAATGAGACTACTATCATGTACACCTTATAAACCATGAGATTTGGTACCAAGATTATTCCTAGTGCAACCGCTGTTAAAGCTGTTGATGAAAGCCCGAATATGTATGGATCTGCTAAAGGGTTTCTGGTAATAGTCTGCATCAAAAGGCCTGCTAGAGCTAGGGAAGCTCCACAGAAAAGAGAGGCAAGTGCTCTTGAAAGCCTAAGCATGGCAATAACATCTATATTATCCTCAGCGCTATAGCCAAAAGGCTTGAGGAAAATAGCTTTAAAAACTTTGACAGGGTCTAGCATTGCAGAGCCTATGGAGAGCGATAATGTAAATGTGAAAAGCAGCAGAGTTACGAGTATGATTAGTGAAGCAAAAAAGTGTTTTACTCTTCTTTCATACAAGGGCAGGGCCATGGTATTAGACCTCAGCTACTTCGACACCAACAGTTTTTATCGGTATAGCTAGGGTGCTGAGCTGGGTTTCAACAAAAGACATTTTCACAACATCACTTCTCTGAACCTCACCAAACACTTCGGGGTGTATAATCTGAGCAATCATGGTGAGGGCATCTGCAATTCTAGGTCCAGGTCTGCTAATAATGTCATCTGCTTCACCTGTTAATACATATACTCTCCCAGTCTTCCAAGCCGTTGTATTGGCGAGGGGTGTATGCGAAATCTCTTCAATAACACTCTTCGGATCCATCCCCATAACTGTAACAATTATTATTTCAGGGTTCTGAGACAGTATATATTCATAATTTAGTTGTGGCCATCCACTATACTGAGAAGCTATGTTTATACCTCCAGCTGTTTTTATGAGCCACCCAATGAATGTATCTCCACCAGCACTCCAAAGACCCCATGAAGGTGGTCCAGCTAGTTGCAACACTCTAGGCTTTTTCGTCACATTGATCAGCTTGCCCACTACCTCATCTATTTTTCGCTGAATACCTTCTACAACTACCTCTGCACTTTGCTCAACACCAAAGACCCGGCCCAGCATTCTAATATCCATAAATATGTCGTACTGGTTCTTAGCAGCATCACACACTAGGAAAAGGGTCTTTATACCCATCTCCTCCAACTTGGGTGCGAATTGCGTTTCCTGAGGATTTATACCTCTGCACATAAGCACTAGATCAGGTTTTAATGAAACTATCTTCTCCACGTCGAGGCTCCATGGCCCTCCCACAACAGCTATCTTACTCTGGTTTACAAGCTTCAACACATCTGGAGGCCAGTTAGAATATCTATCTACCCCCACAACTCTATTGCCAAGACCTAGAGCAAAGAGATACTCCGTTATACTTGGCGTTGTTGAAACAACTCTTTTTGGAGGCTCATTAAATCTAACCTCTCTACCAAGCGCATCAACAACTGTTCTAGGCCATGAGACAGTAACTGTTGTAATAACTGTTGTAGGTAGCGTTGTATGCAACATTATTGTCGTTAGTGATTGCGTTGTTGTTGTCACTGTTGTAAACATTGTTACACCACTAGTTATGGTTACAGGTATTGTCATAGGCACAGTTGTAGTTACTGTAGAGGTCACGGTATTAAATTGCGTTAATACTTGTGTCACTGTGGTTACAGGTTTTGGTCCTAGGGCTGGAGGGAGATAGCCTATCACTACGCCGAGTATAAGAGCTAACGCTATTGCCACCACATACTTAACCTGCATATGGTCACCCTAGCCATATAGTCTCAAGAACCTGGCTTATAAAGCTTTCCCACATTATTCTCCATAAATCTCTCACTTAAGTTCTTCAAAATTCTACTATTTGGTATGGGCTGTTTTGAAGTCAGTGGTTGTGGATCTCTAACAATAGCTACGAAAGCTATAGGTTTACATATTTATTGATTGCATGAAATTCTCTTTCTAGTTATGGGGCTAGCTTTAGGGGTTTTGTAAAAGAACTTTCAAGAGCTTTAAATGAGTTTGTGTCTAGCCATATGGGTGTGGGTTTCCCCGAGGCAATTACTTGTAATTAGCTGTAATTAGTTGTGGATATATTTTTCTTGCCTCGGGGTTCTCTGCATTGGGTTGGGTTTTCATCCCCTCATCTGCAGGGCTATCAGGGCTTCACATAACCCTAGAGCCCCTCATGCGCTTCAACCCCTTGTCCACACCTTGGGGGCAGCCAGGGGGTTGCCAAAACCTCATCAATGCGGGTTCACAGGGGTTTTGAAAGCACTAGGTGTTTATCATGGTTATAAGCTTTAGTGAAAATGTTGCACGGCTAGACCAATGCATTTACAGCTATTCACAGGTATATACAGCTGATGCAGACCCAGCCACGCTGGCAGGCTACTGGAATACCTAAGGGGTGTAGAGGTTGATTTAGCAATGGCTAGGGTGTTGATTAGGTGGGGTAGAAGGGGAAGGGTGGATATAGAATCAGTGCTTGAAAAGTTAAATAGTTTTGCTATGATGAAAATCTTGGTGTTGCGCTAGTTCTTGATGAGCTTCAGCCTAATAAATATAGGCTCTGCAAAGCTCATAGCCTATACATATGATCACCTAACAAATGGAAGCCTCGCCTTTTAAGGCGGGGAGGTGCTTTATTGCCCAGTACAGTGGGATGTTATCCCTATCTTCTTTGAAGCCACAGTTTGTGCACTTCATGATTCTAGCTCTCCTAGTCTTCTCATCAAGTACTAGTTTGCCTCCGCAAAGTGGACACATAGTGCTGTAGAGCCTATTCTCCTCCCAGTAGACACCGTACCACGAAAGTTGGTTCTCCAAATATTTTATAAAGCTGTATAACGTTCTCTGGAGAGGAGTTCCATGCAATGAGCTGTAGTCTGGTTTATCAATTAATACCATAGGCTCTTTTCCATGTCTCTTAGCCATCCTCTTAACCCTCTTAACAATCTTCTCAACTGCTTGCTGTACCCATCCCTTCGCAGAGCCTTTTAGTGTTAATCTAATTAGAGAGCTGTAAACATTGATTTGCCTTTGTGTTAAGCAACCCTGATCATAGAGCAAATCTCTATTAGACATCAATTCTCTAACATGGCTCCACCTATTCCCTCTATTCGGAGGTCTAAACTTAATTGTTTTAATCAGCTTCTTGTCCCAGAAATGCACAGCTATCCCATACGAGCTGTTCACATCTATAACGACAAGCAGTGGATTCCTAGGTATCTCAACCCTATTGATTTTGTGAAGAACTATCTGAACGATTAACTTGTTACCTCTTTCAAACACCCTAACATACTTCTTATCAGGCTTTTCAGCAAGCCTCTTCTCAAGCCACTTCAAAGCCCTTTCATGGATTTCAAGCTCTAACTTCTTGCTGAGTCTCAGAACGAGCTTACCATCCTTTATATACGCTCCCTTCCTCTCGTGAAGAGCGTCTACAAGTGGAAGTCTAAGAATGGTTCTGTAAGGTACAAGGGATTTCTCAACTCCTTTAAATAGGTACATAGGGTCTTTGAGGTCTACTAAGTGCCATCTCCAGTAGCTTGGAACCTTCTGCCAGAGCCTCTCAACAACCTTTTTAGCAGGCTCTAACCCGAGCCTCTTGCACCAGTAGAGATGCGATGCTATTACTCTGTACTCCTCTATAAACTCCTTGGCATCCTCTGATAGGGGGTACTGAAGTGTTAGCACCCTGAAGCCCTCCTCAATCCTCTGTGTAGAGGTGAACAACAAACTCCACCTCCTTCTCGTAGTACTCCCTAAGCCTCGACTGAATGGACTTAGGTATGTATATTATCAGCCTACCACCACCATGACTAGACAACCTAGCCCTGAAGACAGCCATCAAACCCATAACACCACCAAGGTAATAATTGAGCAAAAAGCTTATAAACTTTTTGCTCCAGCATCTATTTTCGGTGTTGGGTGTAGGCGAGCTTAGCAGGCTATGAGCTTGCGCCTCCCCGAAGCTGGCGGCGGGGCCTGAAACCATGATGCCACACCCGTGAGGGGCTCCCGAGTGGTGAGGGAAAGCCCTAGTGGGTGCAGAACCCCCCGCACTTCAGGGCGGGGAGCCGTCAGCTAACAAATGTTGTGGTCATTCTATCGTGTTCCCAAGTCGGGCTACTATACGAAATGCTGAGAGTTTATGACACTACACCACCTCTCTATGGAAGAGTTGTTGTAGAGGTTCGCATGAGCAGATTGCCGAAGGAGAATGTAGTGGGTCTCTTCTCAAAGGGCTTTGCCTAGGCTGGTATAGAGTTGCTGAAGGTAAAAGCAGGTGGAGTGAGATAAAAAGTCTCTAGAGCTTATTGAAGGCATTGAAATAGACGACAAGAACTTCAACGAGCTGCTAAAGAGGCTCGTTAAAGCAGGGGGTTCAGCTCTTATATAGATTCATATTGCTTTATGGTCATAGCCTCATCTCTATTCCCCTGCATCGCTCCTTGGATCTGCATCCGCCTTGGGGGCTTTCAGAGCCACCCCGGGGACTCCACACCTTGGGCTGCTGCCCTTGGGGAGAGCCCTCTACGGCTCTTCACCCCTCACAAGGAATCTCATCAAGATGTTTAATAGTGTCAAACCTTATAAACCTGTGTGAAACTCGAAACAGCTGCGAAAGGCTCATAGAGAAAGCTGGTGAGGAATATAGAGTTCCAGATACAATAATGACTAGAGTTATCTTAAAGTATCTATAACCCTCCACTCTATATGTATAAGCAGCATTTGGCTTTTGCATTACACTAATTACTAAAGTTTATATTTTCACACTGAAAGAGACTTTCGGTGTGAAAGCTTGCTATTTGATCCTAGGCCTAAGGTGAGAAGAGAGGATTTATATGATTTTAATGAAGAGCTTAAGAAGTTCACTAAGGCTTTAGATGAGCCCATGGTTCTAGTATCCGGGTTGAGAAGAACTGGAAAGACATCACTTATTTTAACAGGGCTTAACACTTCTGGTGTTTCCTACATTTATTTTGACTTGAGGGAGGGTGCAAGGTCTTATGCAGATCTTTACAAGCTTATTTCAAGGGGTTTTACAGAGTTTACTAGGAGGTGGAGTGGTTTAAGGGATCATTTTCTAAGGGTTTTATCTAGGTTAAGAGGTGTTTCAATAGCTGGTGTTGAGGTGAGCTTTAGCTGGTCTTCTCGTGAAAGGCCTTTGCTTATAGAGCTTCTAGATGCAGTTAACGACTTTGCTGAGAGAATTAATAGAAGAATTGTTGTAGTTTTTGATGAAATGCAGAGTATTAGAGGTGCCATGGGAACTGTTCTGCAAAGTGCCTTAGCACACTCCTACGATTTTAATAAGAGCGTCACTCTGATACTAGCAGGTTCTGAAATGGGTGTTCTTTACAGCATTTTGCAAAATCCTGGGAGTCCTCTCTATGGCAGAGCTTATGTCGAGGTGAGGACAAGAAAGCTAAGCTATAGCGAAGCCATAGACTTCTTAACCAAGGGCTTTGCTGAAATCAATGTACATGTTAGTAGAAACGAGATTGAGGATGCTGTTAGAGAGCTCGATGGGATTATAGGGTGGCTAACATACTACGGCTACCTGAGGTCCAGGAGCATAGGAGGTGTTGAACAAGTAGTTAGAGAGGCAACTGCCTTAGCTAAGAAGGAGTTAGAATCTTTTTTAGCAACACGAGTAAGTAGCAGGTATAGAGCTATGTTAAAGCTCCTGGCCCAGGGAGTTAAGGAGTGGGGTGAGCTTAAGAAAGAGCTAGAGAGATTAGAAAAGAAAGAGATTAGCGATAGAGTTATTCACGACATTCTAAAGGAGTTAAGGAGGCATAGCATAGTAAATGAAAATAACGAGTTCACAGATCCTATATACAGAAGAGCATCACTAGAACTTTAGAAACAGACATATTCATACCTCTTACCCTACCTTATAATCACAGAGTTTTAGATTACTCAGCAACAGCAATTAGTGTGACATTGCTTTAGTTACTAAATATTAGCGTGAAAGTCGTTGTTATAGGGCTTTGCAATGCCTTTAACAGATTGTTGTGATTTCTAAAGCTGCTCAAAATTTTGCTTTTGAGTTCTATGTATAGATAGAAGCGTTGTTATGAGGGCTTTTGAAGAGTACAGGTAGCAATTAACTAATAGCTGTGAGCATGGCTTAGCTTATTAACGAGTATCACCTCTAATCACTTTCTTAGCCCCTAAAACCATTCTCTCTATGTATGGCACCCTGATTTTAACAGCTTTGGAGTCCAATTTTGCTTCGTGAAATCCCCATACATGTAAAGCCCATGCACTGTCCCATGAAGCAGTGAACCACTCACCAACTCTTTGACTAATCAGCTCTACAGCTTCTTCAAGTTCTGCAACTGTCCATCTACCCCTCTCCTCAGCAATTTTAAGAATGTTGCCAAGGCTGTAGTGCATGGCTAAAGCCTTGACAACCTCCTCAGCAGCTTTATAGAGCTTCTCACTAGCCTGAACAGAATCTCTGTCTGTCAAGACCTTGCCTTCCTCTAGAAATCTTTCAGCTAATTCAAGATGTTTAAGAACCTCAACATCAACTCTATGAGAATAACCCACTGAAGACCTACCTCACTTACCACATTAGCGTTTAGGTAGTAAAAAGCCTATTTTTCTTCAGCTATTGCAATAATTCATCACTTAAGCTAGTATACTGCAACAAGGGCTCTTACAGGTTTGTAGTGATTTGTAAATAGCTGTAAATACTTGGCTCTATAGAACAAGGTTTAAATACCTCTACACACACCACGTGTTTTCTGATGATCTGCGCTTGGTGACATTCGGATGGGAGCCCTGTGGCGTTGGGCTCGACAGCTGCCCATGACCTCATAGGAGTGTCAAAAGCCTTTGTAGGTGGGGAGAAAGCCCTAGGCACAATGAACAAACATAAATTGATGGGGATGTGCATCTAGAGACTAACAAAAGACTTGTCTAATGAAAGTAAAGCCATTGTTCATAGAGTTTGTCATATTCTTTCTTCAATCTTTGTTCCTTTCTTCTCTAATGATATGTTTTAAGCCAGTTTATAATTGAATGTCTTCACTGTAAAATTTCTTAGTGCTCTCAGAATAGCTCTGATGATATACATCTCTAAGGGCGGGTTCCTGCTAGGAGGTGGGAAGGTTTGAATTACATTCTTTCTGAGAGCTCAACTTGAGCCAGGTCTTCAGACCATTACCTATCTCTTTACTTTTCTTAAGACTCGTTACAATACTTTGTTGTCATAGGGTTTCCCCGAGGCGATTACTTGCGAATAGTTGTAAATATTTGTGGATATATTTTTCTTGCCTCGGGGTTCCCTGCATTGGGTCGGGTTTTCACACCCTCATCTGCAGGGCTATCAGGGCTCAACATAACCCAAGAGCCCCTCACACGCTTTAACTTCTCTAAGCCTCTTAAAGCTATGTTCCAAGATGCTACAACAT
>JAPWTX010000006.1 GCA_028275825.1 Ignisphaera sp.
TCATCACACCTCAAATCGGCTCTTCTTCATCATCAAATGTAGAAGGGTTGCTATTAGAGAGATATAAAAAGTATGGTTATGGAAGTGTGTGGAGGTTGCTAGATCTAACTCTTTGCAAGTTCTTCCTCAGTTTTTCTTTTCTTTACAGCTCTATCGAATATTATCCAGTTTCTGTACCATTCTTCATTTTCTTTTTTAAGCATGTCCAAAATCATTTTTGTCAAATCTTTGGCTGTAACTTCATTAATGTTTTGCTCTAACAGTTTTGCTTCAACAATTTTTGCAATTTTTCTTGCGGCTTCAAGTGTAGCTCCTGCTTTTAGGCAGCTAACAACAATTTTCTCTGGTATGAACTCCTCCTTAAAACCATTTCTCTTTACTACAAATATAGCCATTCTCTCACCTCACTAGAGAATAGTATTAATAATGTTTTAAAAGTTTTTATAGCAGATATACATTGATAACTTGGTATCGCTATGGCGAATACCATACTGGTATCAGGTCTTTTGACATATGATTCTGGAAAGACTTGGTTTTCAATAGGACTTGCTAAGAGCATTAATAAAAAGGGTTATAGAATAGGTGTTTTTAAACCAGTTGCAGGGCACAATCTGTGGAGCCAATACAGTTCATTTTTGTATAGTATTAAGAATGGTATTTTGGTTGGAGAAGATGTGGCTAAGTATAGTGTTATCCTAGGTTTTTCTGAACCTCACATTGTGAATCCAATAGACGTATTACTTTCACCATTAGACCCTGTAAGCTATATAGCTACTAATAATATAAGCAAATATTTTATTGATTTAGAAGATCAGTTTAAGCAAATGGTTCTAGCTAGATACTCAAATTGCTTTACAAAAACTATAAAGCATTACATATTTAGGGAAAATCTTGACAAAATGCCACCAATGATTCAGAATCTCTTAAAAAGTTTTGCATCAAATGTTAGTGCAGAAGAAATAGAGCTTCAGAGCTTCATAGATTTACTTAGATCAACAGAATCGGAGAATAATCTTGAAGAATGCCGACGTATAATATGTAGCCGTAGTGATGTAACTATCGTTGAGTCGTTCAATGATGCAATAACACCTTATTTAAGGTTGCTGGACAGTGTATCTGCAGTCGTAGTGGTAATGCCTACAGCTATAGCCATCTATACAGATATCAGAAAAATTAGAGAAGCAATTATAGAAAACATCAATAAGTTTGGGGAGGCAGGGTTTAAAACAAGGCAAGTTCTTATGAAAATACCTCCTGAGAGAATACTATATTTAAAACTTAGGAGTAGCGAGGCTGAAGCTGACGAGACTTTTGATGAGGTTATGAATATTTTGCAACTCTAAGGCATGGAGAAGAGAAAGCGTATTAATCTTGAGAGTAGATGAACATTTGCCAAGTCCTCTAAGGACTCTACAATCATTTCGGCTTCATATAAATCCCTGCCAAGGCCAATAACACCGTGTCTCTCTAGAATAATTGCATTACTACCCTTAGACACCTTTTCCGCAACTAAACTAGCTAAAGCTTCAGTACCTGGCTCAACTAATGGTATGTATTCGATCCTCTTTATAAAGAGCATTACCTCAGACAATAGAGATTCATCGAGTCTAAGACCTGAAAGTGAAAAAGCTACTGTAACAGGGTTATGAGCATGTATCACAGCATTAATTTCTGGTCGAACCCTATATACAACTACATGAAACCTCCACTCGCTCGAAGGCCTTCTAAAACCCTCCACAACATTACCATCTAAATCAATTTTGACCAAATCATCAACAGTTAAACCACCTTTAAAGATACCTGAAGGTGTAATCCAGACATAGTTTGTACCAGGAACTCTCACACTCACATTACCTGAAAGAGCAGAAACAAGACCTCTTCTATACAAATTGCGCATAACATTCACAATATCCTCCCTAATTTTCCTCTCACTATACTCCACTAATGACACCAATAATTTGACTCCAAGATATGCTTAAAAGCCTTTATTGAGCTAATAATATGTGATGATGAACTTTTCGGGGAGAATGAAGTATGATGAAGAAGCGGTTACCCAACTGATAGTTTTTCTCACTAGTAGGATTTGTTGATCTGTGAATGCTTATAGCTTTGTTTGTGTGGTTGGGCCTCGATGTGAGCTCACTAGTCTTTTCACATTTCATGGGCAATCCTCGCCAAGTTTTTCTTCGCTTACTAGAAGCCTTCACTAGTTAAGGTGGGTGGGAGGCCAGACTTAACAGAAAGTATTTGAAGCATAAGATCCAAAAAGATCTTGAGATGAATATCAATAGTCATACAATGGATGTAGATGCTATGTTTTCTCCCTGATAACTTCCTCTGTAAGTGAATTTTGTCGCTCGATCAAGCTTTATGAATAGTAGTTGTGCTATTTGAGCCCCTCTTTCAATTTCTATTCCATGGTAATTGAAAACAGTTAGAAGTCCTTCACCTCTCCCTTCATAGCCGGGATCCCATATCGCGGTATATATTGTAGCACCTGATCTTAGCAATGTTGACCTCGGTATTGCGAGAGCTATTGTATTTGAAGGTACTTTAACTACTTCCATGTATCTAATTTTATATGCCCCAGGCTCTAAATGGTATACGCCATCTTTTTCCTCAACCTCCTCAACTTCAGCTACCCTCTTTGAATTGATTCGTATAGAGCCTTGTCCACGAAATGCAAATACCTTATCCAGGCGAAGTCTCATACCACCGCAATCCACATCATCTACATTGAGCTTAAATATCTCTATGAGGGTTTCTGGTGATAATACAACCATTTTCACACCAAAAATTCAATTAATGAACAGTTTTTGATAAGTATCTAGGGCTATCAATAGGTCTTTGCAGAAGTACTCCTAGCTTGTATGCTATGAATTGAAGTGGTATACCTAGCATTACTGGTGCAAGGTGCCTATCAACATAGGGGACAATAACCTTTATCAAGTTGCTATCAAGTTCACCGAGCTTTTGCTCTATCTCAAATCCTATTGCAATAGTGGTAGCATTTTTTTCAAGAGCCATTGAAAGCAAGCTATAGGTGGCTTGCAAAGCTTGCTTCTCTACTGGTAGTATAAAGAGAGCGAATACACCTTTCTCAAGCAGGGTCTGGGGACCATGCCTGAACTCGCCTGCCTCAACCCCCTCAGCATGTATATATGCGGTTTCCTTAAGTTTAAGTGCACCTTCAAGGGCTAGAGGGTATGTTAAACCTCTCGAAACTACATATCCACTCCTACACTGTATCATACTCTTTGCAGCTACCTCTGACTGCGACTCTATATGCTTAAGATGATGATACAAACTCGTACTTAGCTTCTTTACCTCATCTATTCTGCTTCTAAATTCTTCATCTTTAACTCTTTTAGCATGCCATGCAGATTTCAAAGACAGTAGGTAAAGTAATAGCAATGTTGATGCAAATGTTTTTGTAGCAGGAACAGCAATTTCCGGCCCCGCTCCTATAGGTAGGTATAAGTTTGAAAGATTAGAAATTTTTGACCCTATGTAATTTGTCATGCCCAGAATTGTAGCTCCCCTGAGCTTCGCCTCAAATACAGACGTGATAACATCACTCGTCTCACCTGATTGTGAAATGGCTATCACCACCGTTCCTGGACCAACACTATCAACATGATATAATGGGAACTCTGCAGCGCTAACCACAATTGGTGTTACTCCAGCTAATTCAGTAAGATAGTAAGAACCTATGTATGCTGCATGGAGACTAGATCCGTTTGCAATCATAAATACTCTTTCTGCATCAACTATAAGCCTTGCTGCAAAATTCAAGTACTTTTCTTGAATTGAATAAAGTGTTCTCATTAATGCTTCTGGTATCTCATATATTTCCCTCAACATGTGATGAGGATATCCGTCTTTGTCTGCATATCTAGGATCTATATCTATAGAATTGAATTTCTTTTCAACTTTAATGCCATCAATGGTCTCTACATAGATTCCTAGAGGACTTGCTAGAGTTATTTCGCCATACTCTAATCTGAAGTACCTATCCACAAGACCTAGTAAAGCACCTCTACTAGAGGAAAAGGCTATAAAATCCTTCGAAACTCCAACATAGAGCGTAGGGCCATGAGAATAGGCTAACAAACATCTGCAGGTAGAATCCATAGCTACAAGACTAAAGTAACCATCAATCCCCGTTAATGCTCTTCTAAAGACATCTCTAAAATCATTAGTAGTACGATGCTTTTCGATAAGATGTGCAATTAATTCAGCATCACAACGAGAAATGATCCTATGTCCTTCAACAATTAAGCTATCCTTTAGCGCTTCGTAATTTGCTAAAGCCCCATCCTCCACTACAGCTATTCTATTGTTACAATCAGTATGTGGCTGGGTGTTATCAGTATGAGGTTTACCGTGAGTAGCGTACCTTGTATGACCAACTGCAATCCATGAGTTTAAATTCCTTAAGTTATACTTATCAGCAACGCTATCTATACGTTGTGCATCTTTATACACCACAACCTCGCCATTAGAAAAAACAGCTATACCACTCCCATTGAAACCTCTATACTCAAGTTGTTTAAGCCCCTTTATAACATACTCCATCACATTTTGATGCGTAGGAGACAAAACCGCGAAAATTCCTCCCATCTTACACACACCTAGAGAATAGCAATTTTGTAGCTCAGATATAAGGATTCAACAAGGATTCCAAATCATTTCATTTCGGTGTTAAATAGCCATTGCTATACTCAATTAAATTTAATTGTATAGCGTATCTTATAGCATTCATGGCATTCTCACGGTTAAATTTATATACCTTTACAAGATGCTTAAGGAAGTCATGGGCTTTAACAGATCCTCCAGACATTTCCACCATTTCCCGTAGAATAGTACAAATTTTTACAACTTCTTGTGGTAATTGATAATCCAATAACATGCATTTAGAGACCTTAACCACGTAATATTCCATTAATCTTCCATGATCTCTTCTGACAATAGTATAAACATTATCACCAACCCTTCTCACTTCGTAATACCTGACTTGACCCATACCCATACTGCGTACTGATGCCTTACGTGATAAAATGTATATAACTGTCTTGGCATTAGTATTGAAGTATTTTTCAGCATCATTAGAGAGTATTACGGCTACTTCAAAATTTGCATTAGGAATACACACATTGTTCACAAGGTTACTTCCACACAACCTCCAGGCAAATTCAAGTATTTGGCTATCACCATTTATACACACGCTAAGACTCTTTTTGGCAAATTCCTCATACAACCAACTCATAAAAACAATGTTGAAACTTGCAAATTGCGATTCAAACACAATACTTTTCTCGCTCATGATGATATACAGAAGTCTCTCTATAGAGTTGATCATCGCCAAAATATCAGACCCTACACAGAAATTATAAAAAATAAAAAGTGATTAAAAATTTTGTTTTAATATCTATTGCTTTTAGCTACACTCTGGGTAGTCATCTGGAACCTTTGCTCTGAAATACTTCCCAGATCCTGGATCCTGGAACAGACCTATCTTAACACCCTTCCTACCCTTTGGAGAGAGAGCCCACACCTTCTTGGGTACAAGCTCTTTCTCAGTACCTTCAGGTGTCTTTACCTTAACAGGCTTTGTACAGGCCATTCAACTCACCAAGGTTAAAGTGGTGATTCAAGGTTTATAAACATGGTGGTAAAGTTCTTGTGAATCTATGCAATTATTCATTAACTTGTTAATGAGGTATTAATGATGTGCATTTGTATGTTTATTGGTTGCGTTATCTATTTTGTTATGAGAACTTGTTTTAATACACATTTATGATTTCGTTAAAGAATTTATATAATCTCTCTAAAGCTTTTCTTTTCACTTTTTCTTCTATTTTTGCTTCTTGTAAAGCCTCTTCAAGAAATTCTATTGTTTTTTGCATTAACTGTATTTTAATAGGATAAGGTATGCCATCCTTTCCTCCATGAGCATAAGAATACAGAAATGGGTCAATAGGATGTGTTACTGGGTCTTTAAATGAGGGTTGTGCATTGTAAATCACTGCCGCCACTAATGCAAGTGCTCTAATAGTTTCAGGGCCGACACCTTTTATGCTAAGCAATTCTTCAAAAGTATCAGGTTTAACTTCGCTAAGTTTTTTCAGTATCTTTTCTATTCTATTTAAATTTGTTATAGGCTTATAGAAAAGTTTATTAAGATCTTGTTGATTTCTTAATGGTGCTATTCCAATCCCTTCCTTAATTCCCTTGCTATTCAACCAAGTCTCAAGACCTTTATCTCCCTTTAGCATCCTATTGACCATTGCCACATCTTTTAATAAAGATTGTGCATTTGACGAATTCACAATACTAACTATAGTGCTCCTGATTTCAGAGGCCTTATCTTCAATAAGATTTAAGGCTATGCCAATTCTATCACATGCTATGCCACTGTGCGGGTCTCTCACAATCCTTATTTGTTCTGTACCATGAATGTGATATCTTCGTGCTAATTTATCTTCTATGTTCATGCCTTGTTGTATTATTGTCCATAAACCACTTTGACTCACAATAATGCTATGTATATAAAGCTTGTATCCGTCTTGTAGTGCAACACCATCAATTTTTGCACCAAGTTTGCTCACATTTTCAAGCATCATCACATCTATGCCACTATCTTGAAGTATTCTAAGCTCCTCTATTACTGTCCTTGAATCACTACCTTTACCGCCTAGTGTAGCTAAGCCCAGATCTCTGAAGTCACTTGCACTTGCAAAGTTTTTCAGCATGTAGATAACTATGGTTGTAGATCCACTGCTATCCCAATCCATTCCAATAACATTATTGAATGCCTGGAACCAGAAGGGATCAGAAACTCTTTTCACAATCTCGTCAGGGCCATAAATTTCGTAGATATAGTTGAGTATTGCTTTAGAAAGCCTTTTCATATAGTATAAGAGGTGTGGGGGAACTCTTCCATCATGTAAGATCAATTCGGAAAAGTTTACCTTCATTTACATACACAAAATTATTTTTCACTATAAAAATTAATATATGCAGAGGTTCCTAAAACTGTATGAGGTTCTGCTTTAAATGATTATAGCTCCTAGTAGTATTAAAAATATCTGGCTATTAACTTTTGAATTTGGGGATATAGCTACTCTTGGTGGGCTTGGAAAAGCTGTCACTCTATATGCTAAAGTTCTTAAAGATTTGGGCTATAATGTTGAAGTTTTCATGCCTTCTCATGGCAGGCACTTATCTGAGGAACACAGAAAGAAACTCAATTTGAAACCTGTTACATGGTTTCACGCCTGTGGAAATAGAATTGGCATTGATAAAAACGTTTACAAATATTGCATAGGTGCTGAGAAGGCTGAGGTCAATGGAATTACCGTAGTTCTATTTAAGGGACTTGATGAGATTACGGGCAGATTTCTTGATAATTGGCACATCTATGCATATGCTGAAGAAAAAGCATGTCTTTATGCAAGGGCCATAATGCACTGGGTAAACATGGTAAATGAAGTTCCAGAGCTTATACATGCAAATGACTGGACATCTGCCATAGCAGGAGTTATAGCTAAGATCATCTTTGAATCCAAGGGCTATGCAGTACCGTTAGTATACTCAATTCATCTTTTATCCTATAGAGCTTTTCCATGGCACTATGCATCCTGTAAGTGGTGTGGTGTTCCTGATATCTGTCATAGGGTTTGGATACCCAATAGACATGAGCTTCTATGTACTGAGGATGTCTGGAATCTTGCACTAGGTAATGTAGATCATTTTGCTGCTATGGAGGCTGACATCCTTGCCACTAACAGCTGGGGGTACTTAAGGGAAATTCTAGATAAATATGGTCACTGGATGTCTGAAAAATCTTTTGTTATTCATAATGTAACAGATTGGAAAGAAGATGAGGCTAGGAAGTATGCAACCGAAATTTTTGGCTCTAGCAACAGAGTTGAAGCTAGAAAGAGTCTTGTTAACTGGGTTAATACAGTTACTTTCAGTAAGGTGGGTTATTTAAATTCTTCATGTAAGTATATAATTGTTGCTGCTGGAAGGCTAACATCCTCAAAGGGATTTGACATCCTGCTTAAGGCGCTTAAGTACACGTCTCAGGAGATATGCACTATTATTTTCGGGCTTCCTATTGGCGATTTTGGATACGAGCACTATATTATGACACTTGCTGGTGAAGTCCCTGGTAGAGCTGTAGTGTTTCTGGAGCCCGTTCCACAGAGAGTACTTAAAGCATCTTGCTACTGTGCAAATGCTTTTGCTGTTCCATCACGATATGAGCCTTTTGGTTTAGTCTCAATAGAAGCACAAGCAGTGGGGACACCTGCAATAGTTTCAAACGTCGGTGGATTGCCAGAAACCGTTATCGATTTAAGGTGGAATCATGTCAATGGAACTGGTGTAGTTGTTCCTTCAGAAGATGTTCATACACTTGCAGAGGTCTTGGAAGATATATCAAGGCTTACACAATTCATCGACACTGGTAATTCTAGTGTACTTAGCCAGCTAAGAAGTTCATGGGGATATGAGGTCGCTAAAATGAGCAAAGAAATAAACATTAGATATAATGCCATTACATGGGTAGATAAGAACTTTAGAGAGCACAACTTAGCTGATCTTCTAAAGTCATGCTATGAAAAAGCAAGACTATATGCGTACTATAGAGCCGTTACAAAATAATGTACAAGCAAATATGCAACAACGTCTCTACTAACAGAATTGCAAGTATCTATAGATATACACAAATGTTTAGACTTATTGCCAAACATATAACAGCATATGTAAACAATGCATCCTGCTTCAGAATGAGATGTCCTTGCAACGGATTTCCCATAACGCCTCTCCGGATGTTCATAGGCATTTGAAGACCATTGTGGACTATAAATGCTTAGCAATAATTTAATTCTACAATATTTTTATTCATGTTTCTTAAGTTCTATGCCGAGATCCTTAGATACTTGTTCAAGTAATTTAAACTTTGATTCAGTATCGCTCATAGAATTGACTACTTGCAATAATGCCAAGGCTCTAAGGCTCTTTCTGATTGTGACATTTAAATTGTCAACAGAATCTCTTAGTTCTCTGATAACATGAATCACATGAAGTAGTAGTTCCTGTATATGTGTGAGTTCATGAGCAACAATACTGAGATCAACCTCCTTATGACTATGTACTTCGCTTTCCTCAGTCTCAACCTCAATATTTTGACTCTCTTGTTGCATTATCTCTTCACTAATCTTCTTTACGTCTTCCTCACTCTTAGGAATATTCATTCTACTGAACTTACTCAATTTAAACCCCCATGGCAACTAACCCTTATTGTGATATACATTAAAGTGGTTATTAAGATAAAAAGCTTTATTGTTAGGAGCCTTGTCCTTCAGCTTCCAGAGCTGGTTATCCTCTTAACCTAGGCTAAAACAGATTAAAACCTCTTGCATAGTTCTACTCAAAGTTCTTGAAATGATGTGTTAATGAACTTTGTAATGAGATGTACAAGTATAGAGTGTTTTGAGTTATTGATTCCATAGCGAAGATAGATGTAATGAGAAAATCTATGAAATTCTATGTTTGAGAATAACATATGATTAGAGCGCTTTTTCTGAAATTACCTTCTCTATAGACTCTATGTAGCTCTTTACCCTATCTGGAATTTCCTTAATCTCTACTGATGCAAATCCTCTTACAATAGCTGAGATTGCATCATCTTTTGAAAATCCTTTGCTTACCAGATAGTTTATCTCATCTTCAGCCAATCTGCCTATAGAAGCCTCATGCGTTAGCATAACGTTGGGGTTTCTTGCTGTGAGTCCGGGAATTGTTTGAATAGAAGCTTTATTAGATAGCATAAGACCTCTGCAATCTATGTGTCCTCTAGAAGCCCCTTCACCCACTATATGTGCTCTCATAATTATCTTTGAGCCGTCTCTAGCTAGCGCTCTTGAAATCAGTTCAGCACTACCATTATCGCCATGTATATAAACACCACTACCAACATCTAGATCAGCATCGCCTAGACCAAGTAGAATTGATGCAAGAAATGCTCTTGCATTACTCGCCAAGTGTACTGTGGGATAGGTTTGAAGTGTCTTTACTCTTGACATATTTACATAGTAAGATATGTATTCTCCACCATCATCAACATTCACAACAGTTCTTGGCCTTACATGTGCCACTTTATTCCATGAATGAACCATGATAAACCTCAGCCTAGCATTTTTACCTACATAAAACTCAGAAATACCTACATGAAGCCCCAGAACTTCTGGAGCAATAGTGCATCCTGTGTAAACAGTTGCTTCAGCATTGTCCTCAACAATAACGATATTGTGAGGTGCTTGCAGACCTCCATAACTCATGTATAGGCATGCCATGATGGGCTCTTCAACTTTTGCCCCTTTCTTAACCCTTATAAAATAACCACCTCTCCCTCTCAGGGCAGCGAGAGCTGTATATTTATCTGTTGCAGGGTCTACAAGTCTCCAAATATATTCATAGGCCTCATCACGTCTCTGATCAATAAAATCTTCTATTCTTAGAACCTCAACACCAGGTATTCTACTTAAATAATTGAAGTATACTTGATCGACTTGAATGTACATAGCGTTAGCTTTGAGATTTACACCAACTTCCTCAGCTTTTGAGGTGTCCAGTAATCCCCTAGACTTTGGCTCAGCTAAACTAAGAAATGGTGATATATCCACATCTAAGCCATATGGCGAAGGCTTGTTTAAGGCCTTTGCGGCTCTTTCTCTAACTTCGTCAAACCAAGCCTTTGAAGCCATGTCTCATCACCTTGTACAATAATTCAGCCTCTCCACAACGGATTATGGAGCCATTTAGCAGTATGCATGTGGTGTCAGGCTCTATATACCTCGCAATAAATGCTGTATGAGTTACTATGACTATGGATTTATGAGGGGAGAACTCAACAAGTTTCTTTAACCCTCTTGCTACAATTTCTATGGAATCCACATCCACACCCGTATCAGGTTCATCAACGAGCGCAAGTCTTGGTCTTTGTGCAAGGAGTGTAGCTATCTCAACCCTCTTTAACTCTCCACCTGAAAACCCCTTACCAAATTCTCGATACAGCAAGTGCTCTATCTCCATTTCCTTAGCCACATCATTTATGGTGCATCCACCCCTCTTACACAATGTGCTTAAGAGGTCAATAACTCTAATTCCAACAAGCTTTGGAGGTATTTGATGCGCTAATGCAAGGCCTTTAGAAACTCTATACTCCATGGGTTTGTCAGTTACATCTTCATTCTCAAAGTGTATAACACCTGTTAACACATTGTAACCAGGATACCCTATTATGGTTCTAAGAAGAGTAGATTTCCCAGCTCCATTAGGTCCCAGAAGATATAGTATAGTATTGTTGGGAACCTCTAAGTTCAGATCCTTTATAGCAATCCTAGAACCTACACTCACGCTCAGATTCTCAATGCTTAACACTATATTAGGCATTATGCAAGGCACCTCTATAGTTCATCATTATTAAGTACCACCAATTTGATACTTAAGCTTTGCACTTATAAACATCATGGTATGATACAGTTAAGCTTTTATATCGCACGTATTTAATACACTATGATTTAAGGTTTTTCATTATGGTTACTGCAAGAGCAAGATTCCTGATAAAGAGATTAGAAGAAAAATATGGTTTAGTAGGCAGGGTAGCTGGGAGATACATTGCAGCAGGGCTTAGTGTAGAACTAATGCATCCTACGAGGTATGGTGCTATACACATAATTGCGAGAGGGGGAGGCAAAGTATTTGCTATAGAAGTTGTAGATAAGCCAGAGAAGCTATCCTTAGATGTTATTAAGACGTTTGCTGAAAAAGCAAAACTTGTAAAAGCCAGCCCGATACTCGTACTATACTCTAACAATGTTAAGTTACCAGATGAGCTCTATAAGTTCTGTGTTGAGAATGGGGTGAAGATACGTGTTATCAGATCAAGGGAAGTTATAGCATAACTAGGGGCTTTCGAAACATGGGCAACGAACTAGAGGATATAGTAAATCACGTAGCCAAGCTAATGATGGTCTCAGCAGTTACTGCACCCAAAGCTCGTGGAGTTAACAATATTGTTGTCAAGATCTTGAGTAGAAGAGAAGAACTAGAACTCTTAGCAAAGAAAATGGAGGAACTTTCGCAAATCTATGGAGATTTCTTTGCACGGGATGCAGGTAGTGTAAGGAATAGCGATGCTGTTGTGTTACTCGGATGCAAGGTTGTTAAGATTGGTGTTAAGAAGCCTGAGAAGTGGGGTCTAGATGCAGACTCTGTACTCAGTTTAATCAACTTAGGTATAGCGCTAGGCTCAGCAACAAAAACAGCGGCGTTGTTCAATGTGGATAATAGAATTATGATGAGTATTGGGGTGGCAGCACAGGAGATAGGGTTAATAGATGCAGACTATGCCTTTGGCATACCACTTTCAGCAAGACCCAAAAACATTTACTTTGATAGAGTATGGCCTCCAAAGTAATTCTGAAGTAATTATGTGAATAACCTTGGAACTTGACGCTATAGCAAAGCTCATCATAATTTTATTGGTATCATTCTCGCCAATAACTGAAGTCAGAGGTGGTATACCGCTTGCAGTTGGCTGGTTTACCAATAATATCACAATGCTTGGAATGGGTGTATTTATAGCAGTTCTTGGCAACCTTATGATAGCCCCCTTTGTGCTTTATCTATTGAAATATATAGACATGTTTGTGAGAAATTCAAAAAAGATGCCAAAACATGTGAAGAGTCTATATATAAAGATACTTGATTATGTGCAGAAAAGAGGTAGAAAATTTGAAAAATACGAGATTCCAGCTCTAGCAATATTTGTCGCTATACCGCTTCCGGCAACAGGAGCCTGGACAGCCTCATTAATAGCCTTTTTACTTGGAATGAATAAGAAGAAAGCACTAATAGCTATAGAGTTAGGGGTGTTAGGCGCTTCAGCAATAGTCTTTACAGCCACGTATGCAGGGTTTATAATTCTTAAAAGAATATTTGGATTGTAACAGTGCTAAGATGATGTGCTCTAGACCAGGCTGATAGATGACGAATCTCCGCAAACTGATTATGATCCGATAAGCTTTTAAACTATAAAGTTTCTTGCATTTTGTGAGGGATAAATATGAGCCAATGGTAAATACTCTAAATAAGTACTTGGATGAAATTCTACCAAACTATTGGTATAACATAGTGCCTGATTTACCAAAACCGCTTCCTCCACCAATTGATCCCCCAGAAAATAGCTCTAGAATTGAGTTGCTTCAGCAGATATTGCCAAAAGAGATTTTGAAGCAGCAGTTTACCATTGATAGGTTTGTAAAAATCCCGGATGAGGTAAAGGAGAAGTATGGTGTGCTTGGAAGACCAACCCCATTGTATCGTGCAAAAGCGTTAGAGAGGTTTCTAGATACACCAGCTACAATATATTTTAAATTCGAGGGGGCTTTACCGACAGGTTCTCATAAAGTGAATACTGCAGTGCCACAAGTGTTTTACGCACATACTGAGGGGGTGGATCATGTAACTACAGAAACAGGGGCAGGTCAATGGGGTGCTGCAGTAGCTCTGGCAGCTGCACTGTATGGTGTAAAGGCGACGGTGTTCATGGTTAAAGCAAGTTATGATCAGAAGCCTGGGAGAAGAGCTTTAATGGAGTTCTACGGAGCAGAAGTTGTTGCAAGTCCTTCAAAATTAACAAAAATAGGTGTGGAGATTGTTGAGAGAAACCCGAGGCATCCAGGGTCTCTGGGGATAGCTATTAGTGAAGCAATAGAATATGCCTTGGAGAATGGCTACAGGTATGTTATGGGGAGTGTTCTCGATGTCGTTTTAATGCATCAATCTGTAATCGGCTTAGAAACAATGAAGCAGCTTGAGCTCATAGGTGAAGAGCCAGATGTACTAGTAGCATGTGTTGGTGGTGGAAGTAATTTTGGAGGCTTTGTATATCCATTCATAGGGCTGAAAAGCAGTAAGAAGATGGAGTTCGTTGCTGCGGCATCAGCAGAGGTACCTAAGTTTAGCAAAGGTTGGTATAAGTATGATTATCCAGACACAGCAGGATTACTACCATTACTAAAAATGATAACTCTGGGAAAAGACTTTGTACCACCACCAATATACTCAGGAGGACTTAGATATCATGGCTTAGCTCCTAGTCTAAGCATACTTATAGCTGAGGGCATTGTTAAGTGGGTCGAGTATAAGGAGAGCGATATTCTTGAGGCTGCAAGAATCTTTGCAAAAACTCAGGGAATTGTTCCAGCACCAGAATCAGCACATGCGATAAAGGCTGTTATTGATATTGCTTTGCAGGCTAAGAAAAATAGTGAGAAGAAGGTGATAGTATTCAACTTAAGTGGGCACGGACTTCTGGACATAGAGAACTATAGAAGCATGATGTTAAGGTATCAAAAACAGTAACATGGTTCGGTGTAACTATATGAAGCTCCTCACTGCTTATTTTACCTTAGGCTACCCATCTCCATCAATGTTTACGAAGCTGTTAAAAGCCGCTGAGGATAGTGGTGTGGATATAGTAGAGCTTGGTATTCCACCTAGGTTTGCGAAATATGATGGACCATTAATTAGAAGAAGCTATGAACATGTAAATAGGTTAGGAATGGATCACTGGCAGTTACTAAAGGAAGCGAGGAGAAGCATTAGCATACCAATAGTTGTTCTAACATATTTAGAGGAATGGGTAAAGAACTTTACAAGCTTTGTGGATAAGGTTCATGAAATTGGTGTAGATTCAATATTACTACCAGACCTTTTAATAGACTATGTAGATGTATTTGAAGAGTACTTCGAAAATGCAAAAAGAGTTGGGCTCACTCTATTCACATCTCCATCAATGCCTGATAAGCTAATAATGAGAGTCTCTTCGCTCTCTAAGCTATTTCTATACTACGGTATTAGGCCTACAACAGGTGTTCCAATACCTGTTGACCCTACAACTCTTGTTAGGAGGATTAGGTCATTAGTTAAGAATAAACTTATTGTTGGCTTTGGGCTTTCACTAAATGATATTGCTGATGTGCTGAAAGCTGGTGCAGATGGTATTGCAGTGGGAAGTGTGCTAATACAAGCCATTAATGATGGAGGTGTTGAGAGTGTTACAAAGTTGTTAAAGGAGCTTAGAGGTGTTATTGATGGAGTATAAGAGAATTATTGAGAGAATTGTGAACAGAGATTCGTTAGGTTTTGATGAGGCCGAAGAACTGGCGTTTAGAGTGATGAGTGGAGAAGTGCCAGAGATAGTCATTTCAGCAGTGCTAGTTGGGCTGAGGATGAAGGGTGAGTGTGTGGAGGAGATAGCAGGTTTTGCAAGTGCAATGAGGAAAATGTCGATGAAAATTGATGGCAGCAAAGCTATAGATATTGTAGGGACAGGTGGTGATGGCTACTCAACAATAAATGTCAGCACAGCATCAGCTCTACTGATATCAGTGCTTCACCCAGTCGCTAAACATGGTAATAGAGCTGTTAGTGGCAAAAGTGGTTCAGCTGATGTCCTAGAGGCCTTGGGATACAAGATTGAAGTAGAGCCTAGCAGAGCTGAGGAACTATTGAAGGAAACAAACTTTGTATTCCTCTTTGCACCACTCTACCACCCAGCAATGAAGAAAGTGATGCCAGTAAGAAAGATGTTGGGTATTAGAACAATATTCAATGTGCTTGGCCCCTTAACAAATCCAGCATCTCCAAGAAGAGTTGTTGTAGGGGCTTTTTCCAAAAGTTATGCTGAGAAAATGGCTCAAGTTCTGCTTATGCTAGGTATTGAAAGAGCTTTTGTAGTGCATGGCGAGCCTGGTATAGATGAAGTGAGTCCAGAAGCAACGACTCACATTTATGAAGTTAAAAGGGGTTATGTGGAGTACTATACCCTTGAACCTAAAGACTTTGGGGTAGAGCCAGTTCCGCTTACTGATGTCATTGCTATAAATCCTGAAGACTCAGCAATTAGAATATTGAGAGCCTCTAAAGGACTTGATAAAGCTGTTGCAACCTTTATCAAGGTTAATGCAAGCATTGCCATGGTTTTAACAGAGCATGCAAAAGATTTTAGAGATGGTGCTGAGCTTGCAGAGCAACTTCTCCCTAATTTGTTGAATAGAATAGAGATGATAGTGAAAAGCAATGGAGATGTGAATAAGCTGAAGAAGCTTCTTGTGAAGGTGGGGATTGTATGGGAGTAAAGCTAAAGATATGTGGTGTAACTAATATGGAGGATGCAAAGGCTCTTGACGCCCTTGGTGTAGATTTCATAGGGGTAGTAACAGACCCTATATCACCACGCTATGTAGAGAGACATCTTGTTAAAGAGCTTAAGAGAAGTATAGAGACACCTATCGTGGAGGTTCTTGTCTCCAGCCCTCTAAGCGAGGTAAACACATCCATAGCTGACTATGTACAAATACATAGGGTTTTAAGTGATGAGGAACTGAATGAGATTTCTACAATGAGTAAGAGAATTATACTCTATGTACCAGCACTACGTGAAGCTGTGCATTATTTACTGAAGGCACAAAGGTTCACAGATCTAATTCTATTTGATGCACCAAGAAAGGGGTTGAAAGCAGATCCCAATATTCTAAAAACTCTTCTAGATTACCACCCTGGTGCTGGTGTTGGCGGTGGCATAACCTTAGAGAATGTGTACGATTATCTGGTCTTAGAACCTGGGTGGCTTGATGTATCAAGTGGTGTAGAAGTTTACGTAGGTAAAAAGGATATGGCTAAGGTCAGGAAGTTAAAGGAGGTGGTAACACTATGGAGGAGAAGAGCCTAAAGGAGGTTCTACACATCAATGATTTGATTGCTTGCATTGCAGCAGAAGAAGAGGTCTTCATGGTTTACGAAGACCTTGTGAACAGAAAGCGAAGTATTATTGCATGGGGTTTTAGAAATATTGTTAGTGGCAGTGATGTAGAAACACTCGAGAGGATAAGAAACCTTTTGAGAAGGTTCAGTAACAGAGGAGAATGGGTTGGGTTAAGCAAGATGTTATTCGGGTATGCTAGTTATGATGCTGTTAGATTGTGGGAAAAAGTCAAAGATTTGAGACCCTATCCTGAGCCATGGCCTTATTTCGAGTTTTTTGAGCCAGAAAATGTGGTTATATATGATTACACAAATAATAAGGTAATTTTAGAGGTGGTAGATAATAAAAAACTGATGTGCAGAAGTAGAGTTACAGAACCTTTGCATACAAAATTCTATGATGCAATGTTAAATGGTAAGGAATTTGAAGATGCTGTTAACAGAATTCTAGAGTATATTAGGAATGGGTATGCATTTCAAGTTGTTTTATCAAGGTTTGAACGCTATGTTGTATCAGGAGATTTGATAAATCTCTACATAGTTCTCAGAGATATTAGTCCTTCACCTTATACATATTTTGCTAAGTTTTGGAACAGGTCAATAATTGGTTCAAGCCCAGAATTATTGTTTTCAATTAATGGAGCTGTTGTAGAGACGTACCCAATAGCTGGAACAAGGCCTAGGGGTAGATCTTTGGAGGAGGACAGGAGATTAGAAGAGGAGTTAATGTTGTCTGAAAAAGATAGAGCCGAGCACTTAATGCTTGTAGACCTGGCAAGGAATGACCTAGGCAAGCTGTCTTTTCCTGGTACTGTAAAAGTTGAGAAGCTTATGTACATCGAAAAGTATAGTCATGTTCAACACATTGTATCCAAGATTGTAGGTATTCTTAGGAAAAGGCTGGACTTTGTTGACGTCTTGAAGGCTATGCTACCTGCTGGTACTGTGAGTGGAGCTCCAAAGCCCTTTGCTATGAATTTGATAGAGGAGTTAGAATACTACAAAAGAGGACCTTATGCAGGTGCCATAGGATATATAGACTCTGAAAATAAAAGCGAAATGGCAATAACCATTAGAACTGCTTTTATATACAATGAGATTCTAAGACTGCAAGCAGGGGCTGGTATAGTTTATGATTCAAAATCTTCATTGGAACTTGAGGAGACAGAACATAAGCTTGCATCACTAAAAGAAGCATTAAAGAATGCAGCTAAGCCCTTGAGGTGAGTCTCCACGGATATTACACTGATAATAGATAACTATGACAGCTTCGTATACAATATAGCTCAAATAGTTGCAGAATTTGGAACAACGCCAATCGTTATTAGAAATGATGAACTTACGTTAAGGCTTATCGAGAGAATAAACCCAGATAGAATAATACTCTCACCTGGTCCAGGAACGCCAGAAAAACATGAAGATGTTGGTATATCCGTAGAAGTTGTAAAGAGGTTTGCAGGGGATATTCCAATACTTGGTATATGCTTAGGACACCAGATAATAGGTTATGCATTTGGTGCGAGAATCAGAAAAGCAAAGAATGTTATGCATGGGAAGATCGATAAAATAAGGATTCAAAAGTACAATAAAATATTTGTAGGATTGCCAAGTGAAATAAGTGCCACACGATATAATAGTCTCGTAGTAGATGCACCATCACAAATGTTATCAGTTGACGCAATATCACTAACCGACGGTGAAATAATGGCTATAAGCCATGTTGAATGGCCAATATTTGGAGTGCAATTCCATCCAGAAAGTGTTGGCACTCCTTATGGAAGGCATATACTGAGAAACTTTCTCAATGAGGTGTAAGATCTATGCCAGTCAATGTCACTAATTGGCTTAAGGAAATTATAGAACACAACTTAAGTAGACCAGTCCTAAGAATAGAAAGAGTGAGGCCATTGCACAGCTTAGCAAGAAACATTGAGAACATAAATATTCTTGGAAGCCCAGCTATAATAGCAGAATATAAGAGAAGGTCTCCCTCAGGATTTAGCACTAATGTTTCATATCATGATTATGTTAGAATTGTTGAAAAACATGTAGCAGGAATAAGCGTTTTAACAGAGGAATTGTACTTTGGCGGATCTTATAATGATCTCGTTGCCATAGCCTCAATGGTCAATCTACCAATACTTATGAAGGACTTTATCGTATGTGAGAAGCAAATAGAAGTAGCATATAATATAGGGGCAGATGCAATTCTACTCATAGCTACAATACTTACAGACAAGGAGCTAGAAAGGCTTTACGAATATGCGAATCACATGGGCTTAGAAGCAGTAATTGAAGTGCATGATGAGCAAGACCTGAAGAAAGTGTTACCCCTAAAGCCAAGAATCATAGGCGTTAATGCAAGAAACCTAAAGACTTTAGAGGTATCACTAGGTAGTGCTGCTAAGGTATTAGAAAAGGTGCCAAGACACTACATAAAAATTGCTGAAAGTGGCATAAAGTCGCGGAAAGACATTGAAGAGCTTATGAAAAAAGGTGCAAATGCTTTTCTCATAGGCACTGAGCTTATGAAAAATCCTCTCAAAATATTTAGATTTGTAAAGAATGAATAGATAGAATAACACCTCCCCCTTGCCTAAATGGCTAGGACTCTTGTTAAGACGAGAGGTTTAGACCACATTTTCTTACTTCGGGATTTAGCCCCAGGCTGGGATCTCTAGCCCATTACCCCTATCCATTGTACTCGGGGCTATGGGTAAACTGTTTATCATCGCCAATAGCTCAGAGAATTCAACGCTCATCACCAAGAGCAATCAAAAGAGAGAAAACTTATAACCTTTCCCTGTCCTCGCCTTAAGAAGCAAGGCTTTTAGTTCTATGCTTCTCTCTAGAAAGAGAGTAGCGGAAATTATTGTTGATATTTAAGATTATAGAGATAAACTTATTAGTTATCTATTTCTTTTAGCTTTTTAGATATTGAGGTGTAGACAATTATGTCGCTAGTTAGGAGGGTAGGGCCTGGTACTAAGTTAAAAGGTAAGAGAGTAGCTATTATTGCTGCTAACGAGTTTGAGGACATTGAATTACTCTATCCATTTCTAAGATTGAGTGAGGAAGGAGCAGAAGTGATTATAATTCCAGTAAGAAGAGGGTTACATCCTAGACCAGCAATACCAATAAAACCTGTGAGTGGAAGATATGGAACACCAATACCTCTTGAGGTTTTTAGTGAAGGGGAAAGATATATTATCAGAGAATTGAAAGAAATTAAACCTGAAGAAATAGATGCTGTAATAATACCTGGAGGTTTCTCACCGGATGCGCTTAGAATAGATGAAGAAGTACTAACATTTATTAAAAAGGTTCATGAATTAGGCAAAGTAATAGCAGCTATATGCCATGGACCACAAGTGCTAATATCAGCTGGTTTAGTAAAAGGAAGAAAAGTGACAGCATATCGGGCTGTAAAAGATGATTTAGTAAACGCAGGGGCAGAGTATGTAGATGAACCAGCTGTAAGGGATGGAAATATAATCACTGCCAGAGTTCCCGACGACCTTCCAGAATTCTGTCAACTAATAATAGAGGTTTTATCAAAGAGAAAATGAAACAAACTAGATAAACTTACTTTATCACAATTTCATAATAGTTTTTATAGCATCACTATATAGTTGCTTTCAGCTTTTCATTTTTGCAGAACCCTTGTCAAGGGTCGAATTTGTTACATGGCATATAATATGCGAAGAAGGGAAATATTTTAGACCCCTCTCAAATTCTTTAGGTATTCTAGTAAACCTCCTGCTTCAAGTATTTTAAGCGCCATGCCTGTGACAGGTTTACACATAATCTTCTTCGTATTATTAATCGTTACTTCTCCAGATTCTATATCGATTTTCAGCCAGGCTCCTTCATTTACCTCTTTTGATATTCCTGGGCATATTATTACTGGAAGGCCGTTGTTAATGGCGTTTCTATAGAATATTCTTGCAAAAGATTCTGCAACAATAGCCCTGACCCCAGCTGCCTTTATTGCTATTGCTGCCTGCTCTCTTGAGGAACCCATGCCAAAGACTTTTCCAGCTATGATTATGGCTCCCTTTGCTTTTTTATAGAATTCAGGGTCTATGGGTTCAAATACATGTTGTGCTAGGTATTCGGGATCTGTAGACTTAAGGTGTTTTGCAGGTATTATTACATCTGTGTCTATCTTATCTCCCAGCTTTATTACTCTACCCTCGACTATCATGCTAACTCACCAGGCTCTACAATCCTACCTGTTACAGCTGCTGTAGCAGCTATAGCGGGCCCAGCTAAATATATCTTTGCTTGTGGGCTACCCATTCTTCCAATAAAGTTTCTATTCGATGTAGATACAACAGTTTCATTAGGTGCAGCAATTCCAAAGTGTCCACCTATGCAAGGACCACACGTACCATATGTTACAATGCAACCAGCTTCTACAAGTGTTTGAATATAGCCCAGCTCCATGCACCTTTTGAACACATTCCATGAGGCTGGTATTGCTATACACCTTGCCTTTACTTTCTTCCCCTTCATAATCTTGGCAGCAATTTCAAAGTCACTCACTCTTCCATTGGTACATGAGCCTATAAATACATAGTCCACCTCTGTTCCCCACACATCCCTAACACTTTTAACGTTGTCAACACTGTGCGGAGCAGAGACAAGGAATTCCACTTTATCGAGTTCAATAGTATATTCATCCACATATCTAGCATTACTATCTGGTACAATTAACTTAGGCTCAAACCCTCTCTCATTCTTTACATAGTCTATAGTTTCAGCGTCAGGTATAAACATTAATGCATCGGCATTCATCTCTATACCCATATTAGCTACAGTAACTCTGAAATCCATAGGGAAAGTCTTTGGATCTTCAGTAAAAACCTCTATAGACATACCATTAAAGTAATCGGCTTTAAACACCCTGAGAATCTCTAAAGCCACTTCCTTACCTGTGATCCACTTTCTCAAAGAGCCCACCAACTTAATTTTAAAAGGATGGGGTACAATAACCCAGGTTTTTCCTGTCAACACTATGGCAGCAATATCGCTAGCTCCAAGACCTTGGGCAAAAGCCCCTAAAGCACCAGAGGTAGTAGTATGACTATCAGCCGCCATCACAACCTGCCCTGGAAGCACATAGCGCTCTAAAAGAACTTGGTGTAGAATTCCATAGCCAACATCATGAAAATTCCTTAGCGCATTCCTCCTTGCAAATGACCTAATGCTTTGCTGAATCTCAGCACTCCTAACATCAGGTGGCGGTACAAGGTGATCAAAGGCAACAACTAACGAATCTATGCTGTGAATTTTGGTATTACTGCCAGTAGCCTTCTCCAAAACTTCAATAACATGATAACCTGTTAAATCATGAAAAGCAACAATATCGACATCTATCTCAATTACATCACCTGGTGAAACAGCTTTACCCGCAGCCCTCTCCAAAATCTTCTCAGTCAAGCTTTTATTCATCCTGCTCACCTTATTACATTGATAAAGATCCTGGAAATATAAATAACTTGCTTTAATACGACTTATACAATATTATGTATATAAAAACTTTTTAAGCAGAAGCTAATATACTAACTTTGGTGTTTTAAATGGAATTTCGATCCCAATGGTGAAGGGAGATGCAAAGCCAATATTAAAACCATTTGAGTCAATTGAAATAGAGAGAATAACTACAGTAATTGAAGAGGCTCGGAAAGACCTTTTAGTAATGTATAACCACGAAAAACATATACACTTAGAATCATCCTTGAGTTCTCTTGAAATAATTGCAACACTGTTACTAAGGTATATAAAAAGATCAGCCGATCCTATTAATAGAGATTGGTTGATATTGAGTAAAGGTCATGCTGCACCAGCGCTATATGCTGTATTAGCTGAGCTAGGTATAATCCCCAAATCAGAGCTTGTGAAGATAAATTCAATTAATTCTGTGCTTCAGAACCATCCAGAGGTAGCAGTACCCGGGGTAGATATCGCTACTGGGAGTCTAGCTCAAGGGCTTAGCATAGGAGTAGGTATAGCGGCATGGATTAAAAGAGTTGGTGGAGGTGGAAGGGTATATGTAATCATTGGTGATGGGGAGCAGGATGAGGGCCAGGTCTGGGAGGCAATAACTCATGCAGCAGCACTAAGGCTTGACAACCTTATAGTTGTTGTGGATTGGAATGGGCATCAACTCGATGGAAGTGTGAAGGATATTAAACCAAAAGACTACATACCGTTTGTATGGAAGGCCATTGGTTGGAAAGTTTTATGGGCTAACGGTCACAATATAACGAGTCTTATAATAGCTGTTGAAGAGGCTTTGGAGTCAGATAAACCTACAGTTATCTTTGCACAGACAACCAGAAGGGGTAGGGTATCTGCATCAAATAATGATGTAAGCTAAGTAAAAGACGGGAGAGCGTTGATGAATGGTTATAAGAGTTTTCGTGAAGAACTTGGTAAACTCCTTGTAGATGTTGGAGAAAAAGCAGAGAACGTAGTTGTAGTAACAGCCGATGTTGGTAAATCTACAAGGGCAATAATGTTTGGTGAGAAATTTAAGGATAGATACTTCAATGTAGGTATTGCAGAGCAGCATATGATAGGATTTGCAGCGGGTCTTGCAGTAGCAGGGGCTATACCAGTGGTTACAGGATTTGCTACATTCATTATGAGGGGATGGGAACAAATAAGAAATAGTGTAGCTAGAATGAATCTCAATGTAAAGATTGTAGCTACACATGCTGGTTATAGTGATCATGCTGATGGGGCAAGTCATCAAGCTTTAGAAGATATAGCTTTGATGCGAGCTTTGCCAAACATTGTAGTTGTAGTGCCAGCTGATGTTGCTGATTTGAGGAGGTGCTTTGAAAAATTGGTGTTGAAGCATAAAGGCCCTGTTTACATAAGGCTTGGCAGAGACTATGCACCTTCTATAACAGAAGATATTGAGTATGATTATGAAATTGGCAGAGCTTATGTGATTAGAGAGGGGCACGATGTTGCTATAATGAGTGCAGGAGTGGTCTTATATGAGGCACTGAAAGCAGCTGAAGATTTGGCTAAGCTTGGTATAAGTGCTTCAGTTATAAATGTTTTGAATGTTAAGCCAATTGATGTTGAAGCCATAGTTAGCATTGCTAAGAAAACTGGCAGGATAGTTGTTGTTGAAGAACATATGGTTTTTGGAGGCATTGGAAGTGCAATAGCAGAGGTTCTGGCACAAAAATACCCAGTATTAATGAGGATAATTGGAGCGTCAACATTTGGAAGATCTGCTAAGAGTCATGAAGAACTTCTCAGTTACTATGGCCTCGATGGAAAGTCTATAGCTAAGACTGTTCTTGAGGTGATTAGAAATAGAGCTTGAAATAGATAGCTTAAGGAAAGAACTTGAAAGAATAGATAATAGCATACTTGAGCTTATTGTGAAGAGAATTGAGATAGCTAAAAAGATTGGTGAATTAAAGAAGAAGCATGGATTATATGTATTGGATCTCTTAAGGGAAGAGGAGGTGCTAATGTATTGGAGATCTCTTGGCGTAAAATATGGTTTACCAATAGACGCTTTAAATGAAATTGTAAGATCCTTACTCAAGCTATCACGAAGTGTGCAAATTAAAATTCAGAGTGGTCTAGGTCTCAAGGAGAAGGCTATATGTATGGTGGGTTACGGTGCCATGTCATCAACATTGTCACAAGCATTCATAAACGAGGGTTACAAGATAATTATTACAGGTAGAGATGTTGAAAAAGCACATGAAGTTGCGAAAAAGTTGGGTGTAGCCTCAGGAAGCATTGAGGAAGCTTTAACGCAATGTGATGTAGTGATCCTAGCTATCCCTACCCAAGCATTTCTAGAGGGTTATGTAGATACAATAGCTGGTTTTCTCAAAGGTAAAATAGTCATGGATATACTTTCAACAAAGGCTGCTGTGTTTAAGCGTGTAGAGGATCTATCTGAACGTCATAACTTTAACTATGTTTCGACACACCCACTATTCGGACCCTATACGCCACCTCGTGGTGAAAGAATAGTTCTAATACCTTCTAAAACAGGTTTTGCAGTCATCGATTATGTGCAAGATCTATGGAAGTCAATCGGAGTAGAGCCAGTTATGTCTACTCTTGAGGAACATGAGAAGGCTATGGCCATAATTCAGGTGTTAACACACTTTATGCTATTTACATATAGAGATGCTGTTAAGAGCATGGCTGAGGAGCTTGGCATAGATGTAGAGAAGTTTGCGACAGCAACATATAGAGATATTCGTGCAGTTGTTGCTCGTCTTGAAAAGATAAAAAGTGTTGTAAGGGAGATTGAGATGCAAAACCCCTATTCTCACTATGTTAAAACATCTCTTGCGGCTTTTTTAAAAGAGCGTGTCTCCATCGATGCGAAAGGTGATTAATTCATGCTATTCATACTAAAGGATAATGCAGATACATCTCAATTTATAGAGAAGATAAAGATGAGCTCAGCATCTTATAAGTATGTTGATCTAGATGGGAGAAGGGTTGTAGTTGCATGGCCAGATAAATACGTAGAAGGCATTGCTGATGAAAGCATTGCTATGAAGGTTAAGGTACAGACACCTTTCCAGTTAGCGTCGAAGACATGGAGGGATAAAACAGTTGTGAATGTTGATGGCGTTGAGATAGGGTCCAGAAAAGTAGTTGTTGCTGCAGGGCCATGCGCTGTAGAGGATGAAAGCAGTGTTATAGAGGTGGCAAAGGCGGTTAAGAGGGTGGGCGCATCTATGCTGAGAGGAGGAGCTTTTAAGCCTAGGACAAGCCCATACACATTTCAAGGACTAGGCATTAAAGGGCTGGAGATACTTAAAAAGGCGAAGGAGGCTATAGGGCTTCCCATAGTTACAGAGGTTCTTGATACAAGAAATGTAACACTAGTTGCATCCTATGCTGACATGCTTCAGATAGGTGCTAGAAATGCTCAGAACTTTGCTTTGCTCAAGGAAGTCGGGAAATCTGGTAAAGCAGTTTTGCTTAAGAGAGGAATGTGGATGACTGTAGACGAGTGGCTTTCATCAGCAGAGTACATACTGCTAGAAGGTAATAGCAAGATTGTTCTTTGCGAACGAGGTATAAGAACCTTCGAAAGGGCAACACGTTTCACACTTGATATAACTGGAATGGTTTATGCCAAGACTCAGACACATCTGCCCATAGCTGTAGATCCAAGTCATCCTGCTGGTAGAAGGGATCTTGTAGAGCCTCTGGCTTTAGCATCAATTGCTGCTGGAGCAGATATGCTACTAATTGAAGTGCACAACAATCCTGAGAAGGCTTTGAGCGATTCTGAGCAACAACTAACAGTGAAAGAATTTGAGAAACTTATGGAGAGGCTTAAGCTAATAGCAGAAGCTGTGGGTAGAACCATATGAGGACTATCAATGAAGAGATATGCTGTAACAAAACCAGGGTATTTATAGGCAAGAATTCTTTGGGAATAGCAGCACAAGAAATATCACATGATAGCAGAGTAGCATTAATAAGACAGGAAGCTGTAAATCCATCATATTTTCTTACACACATTAAGAACGTGGGACTTGAAATAGTAATGAAGGGGGGTGAAGATAGCAAGAATATAGAAACTGTGTTACATATAATTAATGAGCTGTATAGTAAAGAGTTTCAAAGGTCTGATTATTTGATCGCTCTTGGTGGTGGAGCGCTGATGGATACTGTGGGGCTTGCAGCAGCACTATACCTTAGAGGTCTGCGCTTAGTGAATATACCCACAACATTGTTGGGAATGGTTGACGCCTCTATAGGTGGAAAAACTGCTGTAAATTTTAGAAACATGAAGAATGTTATCGGCGTCTTTTACCAACCTTCAATAGTAGTTATAGATCTCAACTTTCTTGAGACATTGCCAGCATTGGAGTATGTTAATGGATTAGCTGAAGTAGTGAAATATGCATTTACAATGGATATAGAACTATATGAATATCTCCATAGTAATGCTGAGCGGGTGTTGAATAGAGACTATGCCGTACTTGAGGATGTTATATCAATGAGTGTTCGTGACAAGCTCTCTATAGTGAAAATCGATCCATATGAGCTGAAACGTACTAGAATTGTGCTGAACTATGGTCATACCGTTGGACATGCTATAGAGACTCTGTCTCAGCTCAGGGTAAGCCATGGAAGAGCAGTAGCTGTGGGCATGGTTTACGAAAGCTGTGTCGGAGAGATGCTAGGGTATCACAATCACCATGTAAGTGAAAAGCTTAAGGAAATGCTTCGCTTATTTGAGTTGCCAACAAAATTGGATGAGGTTGGGATAAACCGTGAGATTAACACAGAGGTATGGAGATCTGTGATGGCTAGGGATAAGAAGGTGCATAGAGGTAAGCTAGTCATACCAGTATTAACCGATATAGGTAGCTGGAAACCAGTTGAGATAGTTGTTGATGAGTTTATTGAGGCGTTTATGAGATGCGTGTAATAGATGCAAAGACAGAGCTATATGGATTAGTGGGTAGCGGTATATCGTACACGCTTTCGCCAATAATACACAACTTTATATTTGAAAAGATTGCGCATAATGCAATTTATTATCCATTTGATGTTCCAGAAGAAAAGTTTGAACGAATTATAAATGTGTTGTTAGAGCTATGTAAAGGTCTTAATGTTACAATACCATACAAGGAGCGTGTAGTGAAGTACTTGCATTCCATAGATACAACAGCAGAAAAAGTAGGTGCTGTAAATACGGTATTTGGGTGGAGGGGATATAATACAGATTATATAGCGGTAAAGAAGCTAACATCTAAGTTTAAAAATCTAGTCACAGATTCGGTGTGTTACATCTTTGGAGCTGGTGGAGCAGCAAAAGCTGTGGCTATTGCGCTGAGCGAGCTAGGTTGCGATACCATTGTCGTGATTAATAGGACCCCAGAAAGGGCTCTGAAAATGGTTCATTTACTCAGGGCTAAGGGCTTCAATGCCCAAGTTGGAAATGCTAATTGCAGTGCTAGAGAATTCATAGTTGTGAACGCTACTCCCAATCCAGATTTTGTTCCGGATGATTGTGCTAAGAATGCAGGTCTTGTTATAGATCTAGTTTATAGGCCTGTGGAAACATCGCTTGTGAAGAAGGCTATGGCAAAAGGGGTGAATGTGATAAATGGTCTCGAAATTCTGGTTACGCAAGCTGTTGAAGCGCAAAGGATCTGGTTAGGAATAGAGTTTCCTGAAGAAGAGGTTATCAGGTACCTCTATGCCGGGAAATTCATTTGGTAAAATATTTAGAATAACAACATTTGGTGAAAGTCATGGATCTGCAATTGGAGTGATTATAGATGGTGTACCAGCAGGACTTCCACTTTCAGAGGAGGATATAAATTTTGAGCTCCAGTTTCGCAAGCCAGGGTCTCTCTATACCTCGCCTAGGAAGGAAGAAGATATTGCTAAGATACTTAGCGGAGTATTTAATGGTAAAACCATAGGAGCGCCCATAACTATAGTGGTGGAGAATAGAGATGTAGTATCAAAGCATTATGAAGAGCTGAAGTTTACTCCAAGACCAAATCATGCTGATATGGCATACATCTCTAAATATGGGTTTGAGAACTGGGATTACAGAGGTGGTGGTAGAGCAAGTGGTAGGGAAACTGTGGCAAGAGTTGCTGCAGGGGCTGTTGCTAAGAAGCTCTTGATGCTTATAGGGACACAGGTTGCTGCTTGTGTAGAGTCTATGGGGGAAGAGGTAGTGAGTAACAGTATTAGCTTTGAAGATGCTTTAGCATCACGATGTTTAACTACAAGGGCCTGTAAAAAAGAATATGACTCTAGATTTCGGGCATTGCTTGACCATGTGATAGAGGAAGGCGATAGTGTGGGAGCCATAGTTAGAGTCATTGGTATTGGAATCCCTAGAGGACTAGGCGAACCTGTTTTTGATAAAATTAAGGCTGATCTAGCAAAGGCTATGTTATCAATACCTGGCGTTATAGGCTTTGAAATAGGGTTAGGCTTCAAGGCAGCTTTAGAAAGGGGTAGCAAGTTAATGGATGAACTCATAGTTAGGAATGGGGAGATTCACTGGAAATATAACTTCTATGGTGGGGTTCTAGGTGGGATAACCATAGGAGAGCCTTTACTATTTCGTGTTGCATTTAAGCCTACAAGCTCTATAAGAAAGCCTATGAAAACAATTGACTTGAGAACATTAAAAGAGGTGGAAATTGTGGTTAGAGGTAGGCATGATCCTTGCATAGGTATAAGAGGAGCAGCTGTAGTAGAGGCAATGACGGCAATAGTATTGGTAGATCACGCTATGAGGGCAGGGCTCATATCAACGGTGAGAATTTCTCAAAGAGATGTTGAGGCTATAAATGAGGGATGGGAGAGGTATAAGAGAAATGCTTGCCTGGGCAGGGATATCAATAGTTAATGCACTTCCATTAGGACTTGGGGCAACAGTTGCAATTAATTTGAGAGTGCTTGCCAATATCGTTAAAGATTATGGTGAATGTGTAGATCTCTCACAAACTACTCTACTTCAGACCATACTTAGCTACTTCAAGTCAAGGTATAGTATTACAAAACCATGCATAAAAATACTGTCTCAAATTCCTTCATCAAGTGGGTTAAAGAGTAGTAGTGCTGTTGCTATAGCTATCATTAAAGCTATTACGCAAAGATACAACGTATATGAGCCAAACATACCACAATTAGCAGCAGAGCTTTCGAAACTAGCTGGGGTATCATTTACAGGGGCTTTAGATGATGCAGCTGCAGCTTATTATGGTGGAATGGTGTTTACAGATAACACTAATATGAGGGTAATCAGGGTTTGTGATGTTAATGATGATCTTAGTGTTGCAGTATTAATACCAAGTGGTGTGAATAGACCTAGAATAGATATTAATGAAATGAGGAGGTATAGTAGTGTTTTTCAATCCATATTTGAACGAGCGCTTCAGGGAGATGTTTATAATGCTATGACATTGAATGGAATAACCATTGCCAGAATTCTCTACAAAGGATTTGAGGAGGTAGCTGTGAAAGCATTGAAGCTTGGAGCTCTCGCAGCAGGCGTTTCAGGCAATGGTCCCGCTCTTTTTGCAGTGTTTAGAGAAGGTGATGAAGGACCCTTTGTAGAGCTTTTTTCAGAACATGGAAAGGTGTTAATAGCAAGATTTGTTAGGCTAGGTGAAGGTATGTGAAAGTCGTGGTAGAGCCATCGAGAGTAGGAGGAAGCATACATGCACCCCCATCTAAGAGCTATACAATTAGATATATATTCGCCTCTCTCATGACTGATGTAGAGCTCTTTGACATGATTGAATCAGAGGATGTAAGCGATGCTATAAATGTTGTGGCAATATTTGGTGTAAAGCGAGAAGGTACAAAGTTTTTTAAACCCATAGAATTGTCATTACGAAGCGATAGGGTATTTATAAAGGCTTCTGCAACTGTGCTAAGGATGCTAATACCCATAGCAGCTGTTGTAGGAGGTAGATTCTATATCGATGTTGGTGAGACACTGAGAAGGAGACCTATAGAAACTATAATTAAAGCACTTTCAAATCATGGAATAAGGTTTTCAAGCACCTCACCGCCGTTAGTGATGGAGGGAAAGCTAAGGGATAATTATATTGAGATAGAGGGTGGTGAGAGTAGCCAGTATATCTCGGGATTAATGTATGCCTTTGCACTTAGTGGTGGAGGCACAATCTTACTGAAATCCCCAGCATCATCTAAGAACTATATTTACTTGACAGCCCAAGTTCTAAGTGAAGTTGGTGTTAAGATAGTGTTTTATGAGAATAGGATAGATATTGATGTTCCAAAGGAGTTAAGTAGTATCAGTAAGAAAGTACCGGGAGATTTATTACTAGCATCATTTTATGTTGCAGCATCTCTTCTCACTGGAGGTGAGGTAGAGGTTTACGGATTGCAGGGAACAGAACAATATCTCAACTACAATACTGACACTATTATCAACATCTATAGGGACATGGGGGCATATAGCATATATAGAGATGGGGTATGGAGGGCCAGGGCTGCCAAAAAGTATAGTGCAATTAGAGTTAATGTGGATCAGGATCCAGATCTAGCACCTTCAATAGCTGCTCTAGCTTCAGTAGCACAAGGGGAGACAATTATAGAGGGTGCTAGAAGGCTTAAGATTAAGGAAAGCGACAGAGTAGAAACAATAATTGGAGTGTTACGTAGGTATGGAGTTACGAGCTGGTTTGATGGTAGCAATATTCATATTATTGGAGGGGATTTGATGAAAGCTCAAATTGTTTGTCCTGATGATCATAGAATAGCAATGTTAGCAGCAGTACTAGCAGCTAAGGCTGGTGGAGAAGTGGATAAAGCAGAGTGCGTGAATAAAAGCAATCCAATGTTCTGGAATGATCTGGTTAAGATTAATGCCAAAATTTTTATAACTCATATGTAAAACCATGGGGTATTCACAATGTTAAAAAGACGTCCATACATAGTTGCCTCAATACCGATAAGAAATGACGATGATATACGTATAGCACTTAGCATAACTGATGCAGACTATGTTGAACTAAGGCTAGACTATCATGAAAATCCTTTGAGGCTAGATTACGAGAATATGAAGGGTAAGCGTGTTATCATGACTTTGAGAGAACTTGATGAGGGTGGATATAGAAGGTTCGATCCCACTGTAAAGAAGAAGTTGATTAAGTTATGGAAGGATTTAAACTTACTTTATGATGTTGAGATAAAATTTGCTGAGAAGTATGGCGTTGAATGTGATGGGGCTATAGTATCTATTCATATACTATCTGAAAAACCCTCTCTAGATGAAGTAATAGCAGCAGTCACTAAATATATAGACAAAGCATTTGCAGTTAAAGTAGCTGTAAGACCTTTCAAGGGTTACAAAACATTTCTCACATCGTTACTAGAATTAGGAGAAAACATAGCAGCGATGCCTATGGATGTAGATGAGGTGGAACGAATAGCCTTTGCATTGCTTGGATCCAAGCTTATTTATGGCTATGTTACACAGCCTACAGCATTAGGACAACCACACTATAAAAGGCTTCTTAAAATACTGGAACCTCTTTACTCGTCTTAATCTTGCCAATAGCGTTATAACTAAAAGCCTTGCCTTCAGTATAAAGAGGAGGGTTTTTATAGTTTTTCTTGGCTATGAGCATTGGTTTTTGAGTTACGAACAACAATTAACAATATTCTAAGTTCAAAATGGAATAGAGGTAATGGGTTGAAGAATTCATGGAGAACCGTATTATAATCTAAATCTCCTTCCAATACCTGTTGCTACGTGCCTCTTCTCCCAATCAACTCTGACCTCTTTCTTTAAACCTTTAACTCTGTTAACATAGTTTATTGCCGAGATGGCTGCTATAACTCCGGATGCAGCTGCTATTATAGCTTGCTTATATGGTGTATTTGATGATAGATCTCCTGCTGCAAAAAGTCCTGGGGTTTTTGTTTCGCCAAATTCATTGACAATGACCTCGCCTCTCTCATTAAAGTTCACGAAATGTTTTAGGAAATCTATTCTAGTTTCAAAGCCAATTTCAACGAAAAGCCCATCAACCTCAACTTCAAGCTCCATTTTGTCAGGGCACTTCACAACTATTTTCTCTAATTTTCTGTCACCTATTAGCTTAACAATTCTGCATCCATCAAAGACTTTGACATTGCTGTATTTCTTGGCATGCTGTATGCTGAAGTCACCTTGGTAGGGTGTTATGTAGAGCACTTCACTTGCTAAAGGCATTAACAGGTTAAGATTTTCAATTCCTTTTTCACCAAAGCTTACTAAGGCCACTCTTTTGCCTTTAAATAGTGCTGCATCACATATAACGCAATAGCTCAGTCCTTTACCAATGTACTTATCCTCATTGCTAACTTCAAGTCTCTTAGGGGCTTTGCCACAAGCAGCAATTATGGCAAGTGCTTCGAAAGTCATTCCACTCTTTGTCCTGACTAAAAACATTTCACCACCTTTCTCAATATGGATAACTTCATCTATAAATATCTCAGCACCAAAGGATGCCGCTTGTTGTTGAACCTTCAACACAAGGCTTATTCCAGAAGCAGCATCAAAACCAGGATAATTTTCTATCACGCTTGCATAGGATAATTGCCCACCAATATCAGCCGCAATAACGCCTACTCTAAGATTTTGCCTAGCAATGTAAAGAGCAGCTGAAAGACCAGCTATACCCCCACCAATAATCAAAACATCGAATTTTTCCATATTCTTCATTAATCTCACCACACTCGACAAGCTTATAGATTTTATTAATGAATTAAAAGCCTTTTGAAAATGACTAGGTGGATAAGGAGGAGCAACATGAATAAAGCATGTAACGGGTTAGAAGTATGTTTGCTATAATTCTTGCTACTGGTTACAACTAAAAGCCTCGCTATTTATGGCGGAGATGATAAAAGATTATAAATACTCTTCATTCATCATCAAGAATAATTGGAGTATTAAATTCTCTGAGCCGCTGGCAATGGTAAACAGTTTATTCATAACCCCGAGTCCAATGGATAGGGGTAGTGGGCTGGAGACCAGGCCTGGGATTGAATACCAGAAACAGGGGAATGTAGCCCCAAACCTCCCCACTCCAACAAGAACCCTCGCATTTTAGAGTGGGGAGGAAGTCAGATGATTATAGTAACAGCTTTACTGATGCTACTCTTCCTTATTATAGACGCTATAAAAGCTTTGGAACATGTAATTCAGAAATACATTGTAAGTAAGGTAAGAAAGTAACTAAGTTAAAATCAGCTAATCTACTACAAGTATTAATTATTGTAGACATGCAATCGATTCATAGAGCTTATAGATAGAAAGAAGCATCTTTTTCAAGTTTAAATAGCTATGGTTATGGCAGTTATTTCTCTCCAAAATTCTTTCATATCTTTAACATTTGTCTTATCTATAACGAACTTTGTCAGAGCCTTTGATAATTCTAATCCTAGTCTGTGATCTAAAACTAGCGGTATTACTAAGTCAGCACTGTAGCGTCTAATTCTATAATCTCTTTCAGGAGCATAACCTGTGGTTATGATCATATCAACTCTTTTATTTATTATGTTTTCTACAGCCTTTGCTTCAGATAGCATCTCTACACCTTTAACCGCCATGTTATCTAATGTAATAACCCTATAACCTGCATTAGCAAGGATTTGTGCTGCTTCATGTAATTCTGCTACATCTTTTTGTAATGGATTGTATATGAGAATATAATTGTTTTTAGATGGTAGCTTATTTCCAGAAACACTAAGCCAGCTCAGAATTAATGCATCTTCAAATGTATTTGCAAGAACAGCTACTTCACCTACACTTCTCATTTCAGGTCCTAGAAATGGATATGCTCCTCTAAGCCTGGCCCACGAAAACTGAGGAGACTTAACCCCAAACCATTTTGGCAGTAGCAAGTTAAACCTGTTTTCAAATGGTACACTTACCAATTTGCCCATGAGCGAAGCTTCAGCAGCAGCTTTCATCAGATTGTATCCTGTGACCTTACTAGTAAAGGGCATAGATCTACTTGCTCTAAGATTAAGCTCTATAACATAGACGTCACCATTTTTGTATAGCATTTGCAAATTGTAGGGGCCCTTGATCTCCAAAATCTCATTTAGCTTCATAGCTATTTCACACGCCTTTTTAACAACATCCTTAGGTAGCGTTCTAAATGGTATAGACATAGTTGCATCACCACTATGTACCCCAGCATGCTCCACATGCTCAATGATGACTCCTATAGCTGTCTTACCATCTCCTACAGCATCTATCTCAAACTCTATCGCACCGTCAATAAACTTTGACACTACTATGGGGTACTTTGGAGAGATCTTAGCAGCTCTAGTTATGTAATCCAATAGCTCTTTTCTACTCCATGCAATATTCATAGCAGAACCGCTGAGAACATAACTTGGTCTTACAAGAACAGGAAAGCCTACTTCCTCAGCAAATCTCAATGCTTCACTAACATTTGAGGCCTCTATCCATGGAGGCTGTTTTATCCCAAGCTCATCTAGCAGTTTGCTGAATAAAGCCCTGTTTTCAGCCCTATGAACGCTATAACCCGCTGTGCCAAGCAATTTAATACCCTTCTTCTCCAACTCCCAAGCTATATTATTTGAGATTTGACCACCTAAAAACGCTACGATTCCAATGGGCTTCTCAAACTCAACTATATCTAGCACCCTTTCAACAGTTATCTCATCAAAATAGAGCTTTTCATTCATATCCCAGTCTGTTGAAACAGTTTCAGGATTATAGTTAATTACTATAACCTCATATCCCAGTTTTCTTGCCTCATCAGCAAAGGTCACAATACTCCAATCAAATTCAACACTCACTCCAATTCTAAAACCTCCAGCACCAAGCACTACTATTTTAGGCTTTTTACTTACTGAAGTCACATCATGTTCCCAACCATGGTATGTCATGTATAGGTAATTTGTTTGCGCAGGCCATTCAGCTGCAAGCGTATCTATCTGCTTAACTACAGGTGTTGTATCAAGATCTCTTCTAAACCTTCTGAATTCATCTATATCAATGCCTAGAGCGCTTGCCAGCTGCTCATCGCTAAACCCTAATCTCTTTCCCTCAGCAATAAGCTGCTTAAATGCATCTTTATCTACTTTGTCAAGCCTAAGACTCTCTCTAAGTTTCTTTAAATCTTCATAGAATTGTACAACAATTTTCAATTGCTTTAGAAAATGTTTATCAATACCCGTCATTTCATAGAGTGTATCGACATCAACACCATATTTCATTGCTTTTGCCATCCAAATGGGCCAATAGGGCTCTCTCCTTCGTATCCTTTCCAAGATGTAATCCAGTGAAATAGAATTATCTTCATAAATCCTTCCACCAACTAAACCCGGCTCTCCTATATCTAGCATTCTCAAAGCTTTCTGCATAGCCTCTAAAAAGCTTCTTCCTATCGCCATAACCTCTCCAACGCTCTTCATTTCAGTTCCTAGTGTTCTATCAACATAAGGAAACTTATCTAAATCCCATCTCGGGATCTTCACAACAACATAGTCTAAGCTCGGCTCAAAACATGCAGATGTTTTGCCTGTAACTTTATTCAAGACTTCATACAGTTTATAGCCGAGAGCAAGCTTTGCAGCTATGTAGGCTAGAGGATATCCTGTAGCCTTACTTGCTAAAGCACTGCTTCTCGACATCCTCGGATTTGTTTCAATAACATAGGCTTCTTCGCTATTCCAAGGATTTAAAGCAACTTGGACATTGCCTTCACCAACTAGTAAAATGGCTCTTTCTGTAGCTATAGACAAGTTTCTTGTAAGCTGGTATTCGAAATCTGTAAGGGTTTGACAAGGTGCAATTACTATTGATTCACCTGTATGGACACCCATGGGGTCTAAGTTTTCGAGACATGCAACAGCAGCAACATTATCATGAGCATCTCTAACAACCTCGAATTCTATCTCCTTCCAATGATGCAAGTACCTCTCAACAAGCACCTCACCAATTTCAGATTGGGCAAAGGCAGCTCTAAGCCTCTTTATAAGCTCCTCTTTTCTCCATGCAACAAAACTACCAGCTCCTCCCAAGTTAAAGCTAACTCTAACCATAACAGGATAGCCTATCTTCTCAGCAAGCTCTACAGCCTCATCTATTGACGTAGCAGCACTGCTTGGCGGCACAGGTATTTCATATTTAGTCATAGTATCTCTAAAAAGGGATCTTGATAAGGCTCGTCTAACACCTTCTATAGGCGTTCCCAAGACCTTCACGCCATACTTATCCAGCACACCATCGTCATGCAGTCTTACACCAATACTCAGCGCCGTCTGCCCTCCAAAACCAATCATAATTCCATCAGGTCTCTCAACATCTATTACCTTAGCTACAAATTCTGGCTTAAGTGGCGCTAAATAGACCTTATCAGCAAACTTATAGCTCGTTTGAATTGTTGCTATATTCGGGTTTATAAGAACAGTTTCAATACCCTCTTCTTTTAGCGCCTTTAGTGCTTGATTACCACTATAATCAAATTCTGCAGCTTCAGCGATCTTAATAGCGCCAGAACCTATGACAAGAACTTTCTTAGCTGTTTCCATGATTTAGCACCATCTTTTTTAACAATTCAAAAACCCATGTCGTGTCATGGGGCCCTGGCCCACCTTCTGGATGAAACTGTGTTGCGACAATGGGTAGCTTCATATGTATTACCCCTTCAACAGATTTGTCATCGATATTTTTGAACCACAGCATAAACCCTGCATCATCAAGGCTTGACTCATCAACTGCATAGCCATGATTTTGTGTAGTTATATAGCTTCTACCTGTAGTCACATCTACAACTCCTTTATTTGGCCCTCTATGGCCATACCTCAACTTATATGTCTTTGCACCAAACGCTAGAGATAACAATTGCATTCCAAGGCATATCCCAAGTACAGGTATACCAGATTCTGCCACTTCTCTAACAGTCTTAATCTGATTTACCAGAAGGGCTGGATTTCCAGGACCATTACTTATCACAACGCCCTGAAAGCCATTTAGTAGCTGATCTGGCTTAGCCCAGCAGGGGAATCTAACAACCTTAAATCCATACCTTAAAAGCCACCTTAGGATTCCATACTTTAGTCCACAGTCCAGAACTGATATAGTTGCTATAGGCTTTGTCAATGGCTCATGAATTATTGCAGTCTTTGGCGATACTTTATATGTGAAGTCCTTTGTATCATATCTTTCAGCGTTTCTCAGCTCTTTTTCTAGAACATTCCATTCAATTACATCTTTCTCATTAAATACTGCTAGAATACCCATCATAACACCTCTTTCCCTAATTTTCTTGACAAGAGCTCTAGTATCAACTCTGTACATGCCCGGCACATTACTTTTTGCAAGCCATGTATTCAAATCATAGATACTGAGATAATGATTAGGTGGTGGGAGCTCTGCTACAATAAAGCCCTCAACTTGAACATGATCTGATTCGTAATTCAATGGAACGTCGCAGTAGCTATGGGTTTTTGTTGGAATACCATAACAGCCAACCATTGGATGTGTCCAGATCAGTATCTGACCAGCATAACTCGGGTCTGTTAGAGCCTCTGTATACCCTGTCATACTCGTTGAGAAGACAATCTCACCTACTCTCATACCTTGAGCTCCAAAGCCACAGCCCTCTATAGCTTCGCCATCCTCTAGTAGTAGCCTAGCTCTTAACCCTGTTTCACATTTAAGATATGGCAATTGTTTTATTGGCACAAACCCTCAACCAAATTTAGCTGAAATAACTTAAAAGTTCTGCGGTACACTTCTCAACAACGTCAATAACGTTTTTAAGGGTATTTCTATCTCTTTCAAGTTTTGTCCAGGCATCTTCCAGTAGTTTCTTTATACTAACCTCAATTGGTTTACCTTTAACAATGTTCCAAATATCTTGGGCATTTAAACCAAAAGCTGAAAGAACCTTAGATATACATTTTTCATCTACTGAATTGCAGTTCTTAAACAGCTTTGCAATTGCTAGATATACCTCCCTAACAGGCTTTCCATTTGTTATAGCTATGTATTCAACTAGTTCACTGCTCCAACAAGGCTTGTCAGAGACATACTTTAGAAAAGCATCGCTGTTTACAGAGAGTCTTGATACAAAGTCTATTACTATGTTGAGAGTCGAAGTAACAACATCAAACACTTGTTTGAGTAACATGTTGATTTCTTGGAGGTCTAAGTTATAGCCATAGGGGAGGCCTTTGTATATTGATTGCGAGGCTAAGGCGTAGCCCAGAACCTTGGATGCCCTTGCTCTTGCAATTTCCATGGTTACAAGGTTTCTCTTATGAGGCATTATACTACTTGTCGCTACATGATCTACAGGCGGGTTTATGGAATTTGGTATAAGGCTACTAAGTAGTAGCATATCTTCAGCAAATCTGCTTATCTCTAGCATTAAAAGTGAAAGCGTGTTTAGGTAGTACAATGCAAAAAGCCTTGAACCAGTGGAGTAATAGGGAGGTGATAATCCATCGCTAAAGCATAGAGTTTTAGCTATATAGCTCCTATCGAGGTTTAGTAGGGAACCGCTAGCAGCTCCAGACCCAAGAGGATTTTCGTTGAGCATCTCAAAACCTTGTGCTAGAAGTCTCCAGATATTTGAAAAGGTCTGCTCATAAGAGGCAAAGTATATTGAAGCTGAACCACATTGAGCAACTTGTCCGTGAGTGAAATACGGAATTATAATACCTCTAAATTCCGTGGCTTTGTCTAAGAAAACCTTTCTCAACTCTAACAACTTCTGCAGAACTTCTACAGCTCTATCCCTTGTATAAAGTCTTAGCACAGCTGCTATGTGATCATTTCTGCTTCTTCCAATAGCAATGTAACCTGCATTAATACCTACAACTTCATGTAGATATGCTTCTAAAGCTTCAAAAACATCTTCAAAATGGTAATTTCCTTCAGTAATCCACTTATAGAGTGTCTCTCCCTCTGTCTTTATAATATCAATGAGAGTTGCTAAAACATCTTTGCTGAGATCCTTAGATAAGATTCCTTGATTCACCAATGCCTTTACATGTGCTAGCATAACTGTTGCAGCGTACTTAGCCAAGACCTTATCCTCTTCGAGGCTTGAGAAATAGCTTTCAATAAAATCCTTTGAATTGCCTAGGTATATCCTGTATCTAAGGGTCATTTACATTTCATCCCATATCCTAGAGCTGATTCTGATTCCTCACCTTTAGGGCTGTTAAAGCATAGAGTCCGTGCACCGTTATGAAGCCTCTAGCCTCTTCATCTGAAGGATACCAGCCAGTGTTGTAATCTATTAGCTCTCTTGAGTATAGAGAATATGGGCTCTCTCTACCGACAACTATTAAACTGCCTTTAAACACCTTGACCCTCACAACGCCAGTCACATATCTATTCATAGAGTTTATAACATTCTCTAAGTGGCTTCTCATAGGATCCATCCACAGTCCCTGGTAAACTAAATCTGACCACATTTCATCTATGTATCTCTTGAACCTCAGCTCCCTGGGGGTTAGAACCATTCTTTCAAGATCCTGATGCGCCTCAATAAGTGCTAATGCTGCTGGAGCCTCATAAACCTCTCTACTCTTTAAACCCACAATCCTACTCTCTATAAGATCAATTCTTCCAAAGCCATGCAAACCTAAAACGGTGTTAAGCTTTTTAATCATTTCTACTGGATGCACTTTTTCGTCATTAATCTTTTTTGGCACTCCTTCATCAAACTCTATAGAGAGATAAAGTGATGTGTCTGGGGCTTTTTCTGGCGATACTGTCCAGGCAAATGCTTCATCACCTGGCTCTGCAATGGGGTTATCAAGTTCTCCACCCTCTATACTCCTAGACCACAGATTCTCGTCAATGCTATACTTCTTGTGCACCTCAGGAACTTTATAGCCATACTCACTCAAAATTTTTATATCCATGTTTCTCGTTAACTTAAGTTCTCTAACAGGTGCCATTATCTTTATACCAGGTTTAAGAAAGGCTTTGAGTGTCAAATCAAATCTTACTTGGTCATTTCCCTTACCTGTACAACCATGGGCCACAGCATCAGCATTTTCCTGAATAGCTATTTCAGCAACTTTCTTAGCTATAAGGGGTCTTGCAAGTGCTGTGCCAAGTGGATACTTACCTTCGTAAAGAGCATTTGCCTTAACAGCTCTAAAGATATACTCCTCTACAAACTCCTTCTTAGCATCTATAGTGTAATGTTTTGAGGCTCCAAGTTCATAAGCCCTCTCTTCAACACCTTTCATTTCATCTTCTTGGCCAACATCAACAGTTACTGTAATTACATCTGCATTATACCTTTTTTTAAGTAGCACTAATATTGTTGATGTATCTAAACCACCTGAATACGCTAAAACAACCTTCATATCTATACAACCTTCTTCAAAGCATTTTATAGGAACACATTTTTCCAGTTGCTGAAACATTTATAACAGAGGGCACCATTTCTGTTACAAATGGTGCAAAATATGTCATCAGTATCCCAAGCAGTTACTGAAGTTGTGTCAGGAGATCCTATCCTCAGGCAGTGTGTAGTAAGAGGGATTGTAAATTATCGCAAACTTGCAAAGATGTTGCAACCAATGGTTTCACAGATACTGGGCAAAGAAATTCCTATAGATACGATAAAGGTAGCTCTGTTGAGGTATACTAGCAGAGTTGGTGGAGAGAAAAGCGTTAAGAAGGAGGTTTTGGACGTTATAGCAAGATCCTCTGTGGAGCTGAGGACGGACATAACTATTATTGTTGTTAGAAGCACTGCAATTAACTACATAGCACAGCTTCTGGCAAAAATAGTGTCAAAGGCAAGATTCATGGCTGTTATGCAAAGTGTTGTAGCGACAACGATAGTTGTTGATAAAGATTCTGCAGAAGAAATTTTAAAAAGCGTTAAAAAAGATGACGTTATAGAGGTGCAAAGAGATCAAGCAGCAGTAGTCATTGTAAGTCCTGAGGAAATAATGAATGTTCCTGGAGTCCTTGCGTATATAGCTAACGTGCTCTCTCAAAATAACATCAATATAGTTCACATAGAGTCTTGCTATACAGATACAATTATAATAGTCTCTAAAAACGACTTAGAGAAGGCGTTTAGCACAATTATGAGGCATGTTGATGGAGCTAAGAAGATGCTCTCTCTTTTAAAGACCTCTTTCTAGCTTCCTCAATTCTGTCTCTAGGCAATGTAAAAACAGGTTTCTCTGGTAACATACCTTGGGGTCTAAACATAGTTATTAGAATTATCACAAGCCCCATCAGTATATATTCAAGCCATGTAGCATCTATGTTGAAGAGATAGCTAGAGATTTCATGCTTATAAATGGAGATCATACTCCTAGCAATAGACATCACTATAACACCTAATGCAACACCAAGATTATTCCCTACACCACCAAGCATTATATAGGCCCATGGAAGGAAGGTCCAGCTATACCTGGTAAATACATCAGCTCTCGAAGTCTTTGTGAATATGGAATACAAGGCCCCTGCTAAAGCAGCCATTGCCGAGCCTATAACAATTGCATAGATTTTAATGCGCATCACACTCCTACCATATACTTGGATAGCTAACTCAGAATCTCTCACAGCCCTCATAACTCTACCCAAGGGAGATTTACTAATACGTTCAGCTATAGCAAAACATAACATGGCCATGATAACGACAAATAATAGCAAGGTGATGGTTTCATAATCTCCTGTAAATCCTAGAAATGATGGTGTTAAAACACCAAGAGTTCCACCTATGATTGGTTCATAGTTATATGTAAAAGTTCTAAGGATTTCACCAAATGAGAGCAGGGTTATGCCTAAGTAAGCTTCTTTAAGTCTTAGCGCAGGCAAAGCTGTTAAAAGGCCTATGAGAGCACCAAGTAGTATAGAGGTGATGAGGGCGAGAATCAATAATAGTATTGACACCAAGGGATTGGCAAAGAGATAGTTATTTACTTCCGATATGACATGCGTATTTGCTTTTATGAATTCATCTCCTATGGGTTGCCCAGCAAGTATAGCAGCGACCCTCCCTATAATTCCACCTGCAGCAATAGAGCCTGCAAGCGCAGCTGTTAGTCTTCCAAATTGTGGAATATTAGTAAAACCTGTTTCTATATTTAAGCTTAAAGAAAGGATAAGGTAGATGCCCACATTAAACACTACATTAAGTAATATGAAGAACCCTCCTTCAATCATCTTCTCTCCACCAAGCCGGCCAATCCTCTTGGATAGAGAAGTAGTGTTGCTACGAGCATTGCCAATGGGATTACAAATCGATAGGCATATATCCATGGAAAGATACTCGAGAGATAGTATGATAAAAGTCTTTCACTTAAACCAACGAGTAGTCCTCCAAATAACCCACCTAAAATACTTTGCAAACCTCCTACAACAGATCCAGCAAAGTACATCACAATGAGATCAGAACCTATGGTGCTTGACCCCTGCATTAACATTGTTAAAAGACTACCTGAAAGACCTGCAAACATGCTTCCAATGAACCATGCCAACATATACACCATATCCACATTTATACCAAGGATAGATGAAAGAGTTGGGTTTTCTATGGAAGCCCTCATAGCTATTCCAATGCTTGTCTTAGTCAAAAAAACATGCATTAAAAGTAAGAGAAGAAGGGCTGTAACAGGAGCGATTATATGAACAGCCTTAACACTTGTATTTACAATTGTTGCCACAGTAAGGTCTCTTAGTACAATATTTACATTCTTTATATCCCACTTAAAATTATAGTAAAAGTAATCTATTAAAATATTTAGAAATGCAAAAAGTATAAAATCAACCCCTAGCGTAACCATCATCAACGTTATTTCCGAAGCCTTAGCACGAATAAGTCCTCTTATAATCAGAACGTATATTATGATGCCATAGATTCCAACAATTAATGCTGCAAAAGGCATGAACAAGTATGGCGATAGTTGAGATAACTTATAGAATATGTATGTCAAGTAAAATCCCCAGCTAACCATTGAAGCATGGGCAAAACTGAAAACACGTGTAGAGGTATATAGCAACGTTATTGCCGCACAGCCTATAGCCAATATAGAAGCATAAGCAATTGATGTTAATATTATTGCTAGCATTTATAACTACACCTTTTTCAATTAAAATTGGAGTTCCAAATATGTGTTTACAACATAATAGATACAGTTGTTAACTTTTGTGACCAGTTTTTAAATCTTTATATTGAATGTGTGATATATAAGTATATGTTGAAGTAAATCAATAGATTAAAACTATATAAAAATATACAAAAGCTTTTAAACCCTTTATGTGGATAATATAGAGCACCTGTATAAGGGTTAGCTTAGAATAAGGTGTAAATCATGAAAACAAGTATAGTAATAGTGTTGATTATCATAGCACTTGTGATAGGATATGGTATAGGATATGCAACATATCCATACATAAAAAGGGGTGCAGCTTACTATGGAGCATTAGAATCAACAGTGACGACCACTATAATGGTAGGCAGTACAATGACAACAACTATAACTATGCCTCAAACCATGACAACAACTGTAACCGTTACCCCAGCTGCATCAATGCTTTCAGGGGATGTTCCTATAGGAGCTCTATTACCTTTAACAGGGCAACTTGCTTCCTATGGTGCTCAATGTAAAGAAGCATTTTTGTTGGCTGTTGATGATGTTAATGCCTGGCTTCAACAGCTTGGAAAGCCTTGGAGGTTGAAGCCCATTGTTGAAGATACGGGTACAGACCCCAATACAGCACTTAATAAGTTAATGGATTTGGCGGCAAATGGTGTAAAAGTAGTTGTAGGTCCTATGGCTAGTAGTGAGGTTAAGAATGTTAAGAGCTTTGCTGATTCTAATAAAATCCTTGTCATATCGCAAAGCTCTACATCAATGGAACTTGCTATACCAGGAGACTTCATTTACAGGTTTACTGCTCCAGATAAGTATCAGGGTATTGCAATTGCCCATATATTATGGGAAAGGGGAATAAGATACATTGTACCCATATGGAGAGGAGATACATGGGGTGATGGTTTAGTGAACTACACAAAAGCAGAGTTCATAAGCATTTGTAACAGTGTTGGAGGAGGTAATTGCGGCTTTGCAGATGGCATAAGATATGACCCCAAAGCCACGGAATTCTCCGTAGAAGTAGCAAATCTAGCGAATATAGTTGCAAACTATGTGAATAAATATGGCAGTGATAAAGTAGGTGTCTTAGCGATATCATTTGAAGAAATTGCAAATATCTTTACAGAAGCTGTGAAATATCCTGTGCTAGGAGAAGTAAAATGGGAGGGCTCTGATGGAACCTATGGGACAAGCAAGCTTATTGAGGACCCAACTCTTGCAGAGTTCACAGTAAGGACGCAGTTCTGGAACACCATGGCGGCACCAGGCGAGTCTCCACTTAAAGAACATGTGAGGCAAAAGCTTCTTCAGAAATTTGGACAAGAACCTATACCATATGCATACTTCACATATGATGCTGTATGGGCTACAGCACTAGCAATAGATCATGTAGGCAGATATGATGGTGAAGCAATTAAAAATGCAATTCCATTGATATTAAAGACCTTCATAGGGGCATCAGGGCACTTCGAACTCGATGAGAATGGTGATAGGGCAACAACAGACTACACTATTGCTACTGTTGTAAAAGCTGGGGATAAGTATACGTGGAAAGAAATTGGAGGCTATATAGGAGGCAAGCTTGTAATGTATAGCTAGCTTTGTGGCTAGCCTGAATTAAAGATTACAATAAAAAATATAGTTTTTTAAACCTTTTAAAGATACTTTGTCAAAGCTAATATAGTAGGAAAAATGTTTAGAGGTGTTTTCATGGCTAATAACCGCGATAACCTCATACTCATTACAAAAAACATTACAAAGAGATTTGGAGGTGTTATAGCACTAGACAAGGTGTCATTGGTTGTTAGTAGAAGATCCATAACACTTTTAATAGGTCCTAATGGGGCTGGGAAAACCACATTTGTTAATGTTTGTACAGGTGTGTTCAAGCCTGATGAGGGTAAGATAATATTTGAGGCTAGAGATATCACAGGCTGGCCTCCATATAAGGTCTATAGTATTGGCCTTGCAAGATCTTTTCAAATTCCACAGCCATTCAGAAGTCTTACAGTTTTAGATAATGTGCTTGTTGCTATGAAAAGCCCTGGGGAAGACCCTATAAGGGCTTTATTTAAGGGTAGCTGGATTAGGAGAGAGGAGGAGAACATTAAGAAGGCATTTAAAATACTGGAGCTTGTCGGACTTGAAAATTACTGGGACTGGGAAGCATATAAACTTGGTGCTGGCCAGCTAAAAATGCTTGAAGTTGCTAGATCTATAGCGTCAGGAGCGAAGCTCTTAGCCTTAGACGAGCCTATTGGTGGTACAGATCCTCGGTACTCTTCTTACATATTTGAACAGTTACAGAGTATTAGAAAGGAGCTAGATATATCCTTTTTAGTTATAGAGCATAGGATTGATGTGGCATTGAAATACGCTGACATGGTCTATGTTATGGATAGGGGTAGGGTAATCGCTGAAGGCAGTCCCAACGAAATACTTAAAAATCCTAAGGTAGCAGAGGTATACTTGGGTTAGACCTTGGATATGCTCAAGGTATCAAATCTCAGTGCTGGATATGGTAAGATAAAGGTGTTATTTGATGTTAACATAGATGTTGTGAAGGATACCATCACAGCTGTTATAGGTCCTAATGGGGCTGGGAAAACCACACTACTAAATAGCATTTACGGACTTGCAGATATTTATGAAGGCTCTGTACTATTTTACGGTAGAAATATACGGGGTTTAAAGCCTCATGAAATAACATCTCTTGGAATAGGATATGTGCCTCAAACCGATAACATTTTTTCAGGTTTGACAGTATATGAAAATCTGAGGCTTGCTGGAAGTACATTGACTAAGGAGAGGTTTTCTGAGAGGATTAGGGAGGTCTACGAGCTCTTTCCAAAACTTAGAGAACTAGCCAATAGGAGAGCAGGCACACTTAGTGGTGGTGAGAGAAGAATGCTTGCAATAGCGCTTGCACTTATCAAGGATCCAAAGCTTCTTTTATTAGATGAGGTTACAACAGATCTAGCACCAATCATGGTTAAAAAGGTTTTGGAAAAGGTTACAGAGTTGAAGAAAAGGGGCATCACAATACTATTAGTTGAGCAGTATGCGCATAGAGCTTTAGAAATAGCTGACAAAGTATATCTCCTAGCAAGTGGCGAAATAAAGTTTGCAGGAGAGCCGAGGCAGCTCTTAGAGAGGAAAGACCTTCTTTCACTCTACCTAGGAATATAACATAAATATGCACTTTCTTCAAATTCATCATAGCTATCTAATCTGAAACCGTTAAGATGAGATCAATTTAAAAAACTCTTTTATAGCATTTCTATATACTTTTGCACCATAAAGAATCTCCTCTACAGTTATTTCCTCTTTATCTGTATGTGAAAGCTCTGATTTACCAGGGCCATAAGCAACTATATTGCTTGTACAGCTGTATAAAAGATTCATATCGCTTGTCCCAAGTTTATATACAAATCTAGGTCTCTTGCCTTCCATTATAATGGCTCTAGTTAGTGCTCTAACAATAGTGTTATTCACAGATGTTTTAATGGGCTGGGTGTAGTCAGAGACATCGTAATAGCACTTGCTATAGTGTGTAATGAGACTCTTCAAGTACTCGTCAATACTTTTTATTGTGTCATTTATTCCTACTCTAAAATCTATATACATGGATCCCTCATGAGGATAAATAGTGTAGCCTGCGCTATCCCCGCATTGCATGAAGAGAAGGGTAGCTGTTGTAAGTTCTGCCTCGAATATACTGTACTTCTCTCTGATCTTGATCCAAAGATCTATAAGCTTATCGCATGCTGGAGATTCGAGGGGGGGCGATGATGCATGGCTTGGCGATGATGAACACTTTATTCTCACCTTCATGCTTCCTCTATACCCCAAAACGATGGAGTTATTGCTAGGCTCTCCAATAATTATTCCACTAGGTTTGAAGCCTTTTTTGATGAGCTCTCTAGCCCCCTTACTATCCCCCTCTTCACCTATCACAGCAATAGCGTATACCCTAAATTTATCTAAATCAATATGTTTTTTGGCTAATGAAGCACCTATAAACATAGCTATAAGGGGTCCTTTAGCATCTACAGCCCCTCTACCAGCCACAGCATCATTATTGATTATAACTGGAAGTTCTCCAGGAATAGTATCAATGTGCCCTACTAGAGCTATAGACTTCTCACCGTAGCCTAATTCAGCAATGAGATTACCAGCATCATCTGTATACACCTTGTCAAAACCAAGGATAGAGGCATATTCATGTAATATCTTAATAGCCTTTTCTTCATGCCCTGATGGACTATAGGCTTTTAATAAATCAACCAGCATTTCTAGTGCTAAACTCTTCAATGCATTTTCCAATAACCTCCACCACATAATTAATGTCATTCATGGTTATGAGATAGGGCGGTAAGAGCCTTAAGACCGTAACCCCTGCTTTTAGTGCTAATATTTTATTATCTTGAAGGCACTTCACTAACTTAGTTGGCTCAAACCGCAGATCTATGCCTATCATCAGTCCTGAGCCTCTGACATCCCTCACTATCCTCACATCCTTAAGCCTTGCTTTCAATGAGCTAATCAAAAACTCACCCTTTTCCATTGCTTGCCTAGGCACAGAATCTTGAAGCAGAACCTCAGTACTTGCTTTAACAGCGGCACATGCTAACGGGTTTCCTCCATATGTTGAACCATGAAGACCTGGCTCAATCTTAGAAACAATTTCATGAGGTAGAAACGCTACGCTCACAGGAAACCCACCACCAATTGCCTTACCTGCTAGCAGTATGTCGGGAACAATATTATACTGTTCAAAAAGCCACGTGGTCCCCGTTCTACCAAAACCTGTTTGAATCTCGTCAATAATCAATAGAGCCCCGGTCTTACTTGCTCTCTCCCTAACTACTTTTGCAAACTCCTTTGAAGCAATATTTACACCTCCTTCACCCTGAATTAGCTCAACTATGATGGCAGCTGTACTTTCATCAACAATTTTCTCAACATCTTCAACACTATTAAATTTTGCCTGATACACCTCTGGGAGAAGAGGCTCAACACCTTTTCTATATTTCAAGCTTGAGGTCACTGATAGTGCACCAAATGTTCTGCCATGGAATGAATTTGTGAAGTGCACAATCTTTTTCCTATTGCTAACAGCTCTTGAAACTTTTAATGCGAAATCCACTGCCTCACTACCACTATTCAAAAGATATGCATACTCAAATTTACTAGGCACAATTTTTGAAAGAATCTCTAGCATTTCCTCTCTAACCCTAACTCTGAACGATGTAGACACCGTTGCGACTTTACTTAACTGCTCAATAAGTGCCTTGACAATATGTGGATTCCTATGTCCTAAGAATGCTACGCCGTGCCCTGTATGCATATCAAGGTATTTAACGCCGTTGAAATCCCATACATATTGTCCTTCAGCATATGCTATCTCCAAACCCCTATCCTCATAGAACATGAGATACTTCAACATTGCACACCTTTGGCAGGTATACAAAATTTTATGCATATACTACTTTCTTAATTGGGTCTTTATGTACTCTGCTATCTTTAACTGTAGCTTAACACCAGTAGCTGCTACAGTATTCTTAAACTCAGGTACAGCATTTATCTCATTCACTACATATCCCCTTTCCATATCTTCAAATACATCTATACCTGCAATTTCTATTCCTATAAGCTTTGCTGTTTTAAGTACAAGTTCTCTCAACTCATCATCTATCTTAGCGGGCTCTGCCTTGCCACCTCTAGCAGTATTTGTTATCCAATGATTACTAACTCTATATATTGCCGTAGGCACCTCATCTCCTATAACAAAGACTCTGATATCTCTATTTGGTTTATTAACAAATTCCTGAATCATGTGAACCTTCATTGAAGGATTGGGTATATAATTTCGGTGCTCTATTACAGACCTCAGCTCTTCTTCATCTCTAGCCATTGATATTAATCTACCCCAGCTCCCATCAATAGGCTTAAGAACCACTGGATATCCTATTACTTGAGCAGCTTTGTAGCAGGACTCTTCGCTGAAAGTTATGAGGGTTCTGGGCGTCTTTATATTGTTTCTTGATAATATAGATAAGGTCCATAGCTTGTTCATAGCAATGGCTGTGGACATAGAACTGTTTATAACTCTTATTCCAAGTGATTCTAGAGCTATAGTCGAGTTTAATGCGATTGCATGACTTATAGCTCTCTGTAAAGCAATTTCAACACTACTTAATAACGCACTGCTTTTTAATCCATTTTCTCCAACACGTAGAATCGTATTGTATAAATGAATTGGCTCTAATTCAAGACCCATTTCTTTTGCTGCATCTAGAATGGCTTTTTCTTCCCATCTCAAAACCTCATAAAGCATTATACTATTGGCAATAAACCCCACCTCTACTACTCGCCCCAGTCCTCACCAACGCCTTCTAACGGCTTCACCTTTACAATATTGTTTTCGATGACTACCTCAAGTGTGACGCCACAATCATGCTCCACTACTTCACCAGCCATGACATCATCTGGTAGCGATACTTCACCACCACATACAGGGCACTTAGTTTTTATAGCCATGCTTTTCACCAAATAGTTGATGTTTACAGTGAGATGTCTAATGCATGCAGGGAATATATACGGTACCCTAATATTTATGTACGAATTCATGTAAAGTATATTTGCGGATTCCGCACAAACCAAATACATTACTTGTACAAAGTTTTCAATACTTAATGTGAGGTGAACTTAGTAAAGTTTGTACCACTTTATAGAAGGTTTGCGATAAAAGTAATTTTGCAGGTGTCGAGACTGAAAAAAAGAGTTTGTATAGTAGGAGCCTCTGGGTATACTGGAGGAGAAATACTCAGATTACTAGCATATCATCCATATGTAGAGGTTGTCATGGCAACATCGAGAGAGTATGCAGGTAGACCTGTGCACTACGTCCACTTCAACCTGCGTGGCATATATAGAAATCTTAAGTTTTCAGAGGCGAACATTGATGCTATTGCCAAGAACTGTGACACAGTATTTTTATCGCTGCCTCACGGAGTTTCAATTAATTATGTTCCTAAAATTGTTGAGATGGGTATAGTTGTTGTAGATCTGAGTGCTGACTTTAGGTTAAAGAATCCTGAACTTTACAAAGTTTGGTATGGATATGAACATCCTTATCCAGATTTGCTAAAGAAGGCTGTTTATGGAATGCCTGAGATTCATAGAGATGAGCTGAGAAATGCAAAGTTAATAGCATCGCCAGGTTGTAACGCTACTGCAGGAATTCTCTCGCTCCTACCTTTAGTTAAGCACAGAGCTATAGATCTCAGTAAAATAGTTATAGATGTGAAGGTGGGAAGTAGTGAGGCCGGCTCTAAGCCATCGATAGCAGATCATCATCCAGAAAGAGAGGGCACTATAAGACCTTATGAGGCTGAAGGACATAGACATGTAGCAGAAGTAGAGCAAGAACTTAGCATTATAGCTGGTCAGAATGTTGTCATATCCATGGTTCCACACGCTGTCAGTAGCATTAGAGGTGCCCTTGCATCATCACATGCATGGCTGGTTCAAGAAATGGAGGATTTAGAGCTATTAAAGCTTTATGTAGCTACATACAGAAATGAGCCATTTATAAGAATAGTGTACAAGGTGCCGCCAGGCTATCCAGATCCAAAATATGTTATGGGCAGTAATTATGCTGACATAGGTTTTGCTGTTGAGAGAAGGCTGAAGAGGGTGACCTCATTTGCAGCAATAGATAACCTTGTTAAGGGGGCAGCTGGGCAAGCTATACAAGCATTTAACATAGCCATGGGTTTCGATGAAACAGCTGGTCTATTGATACCACCTCTGAAGCCTGCGTAGTGGTGTGTATAATGGTTGTTGTTGTAAAAGTTGGTGGAAGGGCTTTAGAGAAAAATATTGATGGAATTGTTGCTGATATTGCTGATATTGGGAAGAGGGAAAGGGTAATATTTGTTCATGGTGGAGGGGATATAGTAACAGAAGTGAGCAAGAAACTTGGTGTAGAGCCAAAGTTTGTTATGTCTCCTGAAGGAATAAGAAGTAGGTATACTGATGAAAAAGAATTAGATGTATATGTCATGGTAATGGCAGGTAAGATTAATAAGCAAATAGTTTCGAAACTCATAGCCTTGGGCACTCAGGCAATAGGCATAACAGGTGCTGATGGCCCTACTCTAATAGCTGAAAGGAAAAAGAGGATAGTGATTGTTGATGAAAGGGGGAGGAAAAGGGTTATAGATGGAGGCTATACAGGTAGAATAGTGAAGGCTGAGGTAAAACTCCTTCAGACCCTCTTAAACAGTGGTTTCACAGTAGTGGTAGCGCCAATTGCCATAGATGCAGAGGGCACACTGTTAAATGTAGATGGAGATCAAGCAGCATATGCAATTGCAACAGCTCTAAAGGTCTCAGAGCTCATAATATTAACAGATGTAGAGGGGGTGGTAGTGGGTGGAGAGCTAATTAAAGAGATAAAGTTGAGTGAAATTGAGAAAGTTCTCGCAAATATAGGGCCTGGAATGAATAGAAAAGTGATGCTAGCAGGAAAAGCAGTTGAAGAAGGTGTTAAAAGGGTGGTGATAGCATCAGGAGTTGTAGAAAGACCTGTTACCAAAGCGCTTAGCGGGGCTGGTACACTAGTCTCACAAGGTTAGAGACCTATGCCTATTGATGAAGTGGATATGAAATTACTTAAATTGTTAAAGGACAACGCTAGAACCCCATACTCAAAACTTGCACGAGAGCTCAGCATTAGCGAATCTGCTGTGAGAAAGAGGATAGCTAGGCTCGTAAAAGCAGGCGTAATAAAGAAAATGACCATAGAGTATGAACTTGAAAATGAGATCAAAGCTGTAATACTTGTAAAAACACAGCCCCCTATACCAGTACCAGAAGTCTCTAAGAATATAAAGAAAATAACAGGTGTTGACATAGTCTATGAAGTTACAGGAGAATATGATATAATAGCTGTTATCAGAGCCTCTGGTGTTGAGATGATAAATAAATTCATAGACGAAATCCGCTCTATACCAGGAGTAGTAAGCACTTATACAATGGTTGTACTCCGTACATGGATCTAGACAAAAAATGCTATATAAGCTTTTTAAGCTTGTACAAGGGAAAATAGGTAATAGTCTCTAATACAAGTTAGGCCTAGAGGTGCTATAATGCGCCAAACAGAATAGTTAAGAAAAGAGTTGTAGTAAAGGCACCAGCATCTATAGCTAATCTTGGGCCAGGATTTGATATTCTTGCAGCAGCAATTGAAGGTCTTTATGATATTGTTGAAATTTGTTCTGTTCCTGGTTCTGGTAAAATAGTTGTTGAGTCTCAAGGCTTTGAAGTTCCTTCTGGGGAAAGTAATGTTGCTTACCATATAGCTAAGTACTTTGTAGAAAAGTTCTCCATAAATACCTACGATATTTATATTACTGTTAAGAAAGGTGTGCCACCAGCGAGTGGTCTTGGAAGTTCTGGCTCTACTAGTGCAGCTACAGCTTATGCACTCAACATTATGTTTGGTGCTGAACTAGATGAAGAGGTTCTTCTTAATTTAGCTGGAGTTGGAGAGGCGTTTGCAGCAGGCACCCCTCATTATGATAATGTAGCTGCAAGCTTATTTGGGGGATTCGTAATACTTGATTTAATGCGTGGCAAAGTCTTTAAGTATAAACCTAAAAAGAGAATCCCCATAGCTATTGTAACACCTAAGCTACACAATCTTATAGCCATTAGGAAGACAGAGTATGCACGATTGCTTTTACCTAGGCAAATAAGTTTTGAAATCTATGTAAAGCAGTCTTCATCTTTAGCAAAGCTCCTCTTTGGCATCTTAACAGAGGATTTAAGGGTTTTTGGTGAAGCTGTTTCTGTAGATTATGTAGTAGAGCCTTACAGAGCCAAGATGATACCATTTTATAGCGATATAAAGAGTCTCGCTTTAAGCGAGGGTGCATATGGTTTCAATATAAGTGGGGCTGGTCCTTCAGTATTTCTAGTTCATGATGATGTTGCAATGGTTTCGAGAATTGCAGAAAAGGTTAAAAGCTATCTCATTGAGAGGGGGATAGAGACACACGCTTTTGTTTCTTACATTTCCTCGAAGGGGGTTGAAACACTGGAGGTGGTAGAATGAAGAGTATAAACGTAGCTGTAGTAGGCTTTGGAAACGTTGGAAGAGCATTTGTTAAAACCCTAGCTCTAAAAAGAAAAACTTTATCCGAAAAGTATGGTATAAATATAAATGTTGTTGCTATTGCAGACTCTAAGGGTATGGTGATAAAGCCTAGCGGGCTTGATGATTATGAAATGCTCAAGCTTTGCGAAGTCCCTAAGTCTGGTATACACATGTTTGGTTCTTATGCAAAGCAGGGTGTGGATATAGCTGAGATATATGACAAGGCAGCTCCTAATATACATGTAGAGCTTACGCCAGCAAACTATGCCACAGGAGAGCCTGGTTATACAAACATTGTGTTTGCATTGAAAAGAGGAGCGCATGTTGTTACAGCAAATAAGGCACCTCTAGTACTATACTATAGGGAAATAGTGGAGGAGGCTAGGATTAGGAGATTGATGATAAAGTTTAGAGCAACTGTTATGGGTGGTACACCATTTCTAGAAATGCTATCCAGTATGAAAAGCCATGACATTGAGAAGGTAGAGGGAATACTAAATGCGACAACGAACTACATCTTAACAGAAATGCATGAGAATCTACTAGATTTTGAGCAGGCTCTTAGAAAGGCGCAGGCACTTGGTATTGCTGAAGCTGATCCTTCACTCGATATAGAAGGGTTTGATGCAGCAGCAAAACTCGTGATAATATCCTATGTGATAGGAAAGCCCATTAACATAAGCAGTATCTATAGAGAAAGCGTTGCTCAGATATCATTAAAAGACGTTCTAGATGCCGTTAAACAGGGGCATGTCATAAAATATGTAGCGGCCTTAGATGCGCAGAAAATGGTTGCTTCAGTAAAAATTGAGAAAGTGCCTAGAGATAATGTATTTGCTCAAATCAATGGTACGCTGAATGGCGTCAGGATCAAGAGCGATGCTACAGAGCTCTTCTTTATTGGAAGGGGTGGAGGCAGAATAGAAACAGCACATACAGTTCTCGATGATGTGATTGAGGTGGCTTTGAGGGGGTCTGCATGAGCGATAGGAGTAATCTTTGTGTAATTAAAGTTGGTGGATCTCTATTAAAAGATAGTGGATCCTACATAGAGGCTGCTAAAAATGTAAAGAGATTTGTAGAAAACAATCAACTGCCGATAATAGTGGTTAGTGCAGCAAAAGGTATTACTGATACATTACTTGAGGTGGCGAAGGGATCTGTAGAGAGTTTCAATAAGGTTTTTGATGTCTATACAGAAATTGCAAGAGAGCTAGGTTCACAGAGGGTTTTCAAAAGGGTTTTAGATGAGCTTGAAATTCTTAAGAGGATAGCATACTCGGTTTCAGGAGGTTATGACCCATCTCTGCAAGACTTAATAGTTTCCTTTGGTGAGAGGATAAGCAAGATACTAATGGTGGAAGCACTTGAAGTTGTGGGTGTAAGAGCGTTAGAGCTTAATGCACGAGAGCTTATCGTTACAAACGATGTGCATGGAGATGCTACAATAGATTACATAGCGACAGCAAATCATTTAGAGAAGATAGTAAACTCTATTGTAAGTACAGCTGCAGTACCTGTAATAGAAGGGTTCATAGGTGCTACAGAGGATGGGAGGACAACAACTCTTGGCAGAGGGGGCTCTGACTACACAGCCACATCAATAGCGGCATTACTTAAGCTAAATGATGTATATCTTGTGACAGAAGTTGATGGAATCCTGACAGCAGATCCCTCAATAATTTCAACAGCGAGAATTGTAAAGGTAATGAGTTATGCAGAGGCAATGGAGGCAGCGATGCATGGTGCTAAGAGAATAAATCCAAAGGCATTTGAGCCTCTTGAGAAGTTCTACAGCTCTACAGTATACATAGGCTCATGGAGACTTTTTGGAACAAAGATTTTGCAAGTAATACCAGGTGAATGTAAGGGACCGAAAGTAATAATGCATAAAACATCACATGAGATGCCATACATAGCTATTATAGGTGAAGGGGTGGCCAATGTAAGCTTCATTAAGAAGGTTGTGGATATAATTTACGAAAGCGGTGTTGAGGTTATGGGGCTTCAGACATACTATTACAGGCCATCGATAATAATACATGTGAAGAGGGGTAGCGAAATAAGTACTTTAAAGCTGCTTCACAGAAAGATTTTTGAAGAGGTTGAATAAAATGAAGAGGCGTGTAGCAGTATTAGGTGCTACTGGTATAGTTGGGCAGAGGTTTGTACAGTTCCTGGCAGACCATCCATGGTTTGAACTTGAGCTTGTGATGGCATCTGAAAGAAGTGCTGGAAAAATCTATGCACAGGCCGTGACATGGGTTTTAGAAAAACCTATACCTAAAAAGGCTTATGAGCTAAAGCTTTACCCAATAGATATTGATCTTGTAGCTAAGGAGAAAATAGATATCGTATTCACAGCTTTGCCAGCAGATGTTGCTAAGGAACTAGAACCTCAATTAGCAAAGAAGGGTATTATAGTGGTTTCCAATGCAAGCTCTATGAGGCTTGAATCTGATGTACCCCTACTCAATCCTGAGGTGAATGCTGATCATGTTGATGCTATAGAGGTGCAGAGAAGGAATAGAGGTTGGAGTGGAGCAATTGTGAAAGTACCCAACTGCACAACTGCAATAGCAACGCTATCTCTAAAGCCGTTAGTAGATGTTTTTGGTGTTGGCAAGGTGATTGTATCAACTATGCAAGCCCTATCAGGTGCAGGGCTTACAGGTGTTCCATCAATGTTTATACTCGATAATCTGATACCTTATATAGAGGGAGAAGAGGAGAAGGTAGAGAATGAGTCGAGGAAAATACTTGGGATATTCAATGGAAATAATATTGAGTTCAATAAAGAAATATCTGTTACAGCAAGCTGTCATCGAGTAATGGTTTTAGAGGGGCATACAGAAGCCATTTTTGCAGAACTTAAGTCAAAAACAAGCATGGATGAGATTATAAAGGTAATGGAAGAGTTCAAAAGCAATAAGATAAAGAATATGGGGCTTCCAACAGCACCCGAAAAACCTATTGTAGTTCGAAGAGAAATTGATAGACCACAGCCAAGATTAGACAGGTTAGAGGGCAATGGCATGAGCATTGTTGTAGGTAGAGTTAGAGAAGATAAGACATTGAATGGTGTAAAATATGTAGTGCTAGGCCACAACACCATAAGAGGTGCAGCAGGTACAGGGGTCCTGATAGCAGAGCTCTTAGTGAAAAAAGGATATGCGTAAAACAATAGGAAGGAATAAAGAGAATTGATACCTAAGGATGAGCTAAGAGTAAGAGCACAGCTCTCGTACAGATTCAATTGTTTTACATAATTGCTTTCACAGCTTCATTTTTCTGCAACTCATTCGGAACCTCATTGAGCTAGAAAGCGTTTAGGGCTCTAGCCCAGAGACCCTACATCTCGGTTTCTCGGGAGGGTTTCAAGTCTCTTAACGCATCATCTAATGCTGATTAAAGTAGTTGTTTTCAAAGTCCCAAATCTTTAGTAATAATAAATTCGTATAGAACCATGCAAATTTCGCAGTAACAAAAGATTTGTTTAGCAAGAGCATGCTATGTTTCTGAATCTATGGTCTGGCAATAAGTACGCTGTACAGCTCTTCACTATCAAGATAAAGCTATAGCTATTGCTGTGAGGTTATTTATAGATTAATGCTAT
>JAPWTX010000007.1 GCA_028275825.1 Ignisphaera sp.
TATAATAATTAGGCTGCGGTAAACCAAGCTCAGATGCCAGGGCGAAGAGATCCTCTCTTCTATGAGGACTATACACAGCACTAACTACAGCATTTCTAATACTTGCAAAAGCCCTCATGTGAAACTTGGCAACAAAACCACTCCCAACAAAACCAACTCTCAACATCTTAAAACATCACCTCTAATCTTTTTAGCTTTGTAGGGTATTAAATTTAAACTACGGAAAATAAGAAAATAAAAACTATAAATTGAAGTAAGTAGTGAATTGAGTAAACCCAACAAAATCAAATCCATTTTGACACCATTGTGCTATGGTTTTGCTTCAAGCTGTAGTTATCGCTATTTTAGGAGGTGTTTCTGCTGGTAGAGGAAATTGGGTAGGTGCCATTGGGACGTGAAAAGCTTAGGAAGTAGAATTACTTTATGAAATAATGAATTGTATTGGTTTACATCACTAAGTGTGAATTTTCTTGGATTTTATAAAGAGCTGCTTAATGTGAGGTGTAGCTACTTTTTACCAATTCTATTGCTTCAGATGGGCACATGGATATGCATGCTGGTGTTAGTCCCCCTTGTCTGAGGTTTAGGCAGAGGTCGCAGTTCGCTATATCTCCTCTGCTAATCCTAATGGCTCTTACTGGGCATGCATAGATGCAATCCATGCACTTGTTGCACTTCTTTGCGTCGATGATAATCTCACCTAGACTGCCTCTAACTATTGCATTTCTCTTACACGATGACTGGCATTTTGCATTTGCGCAGTGTAGGCATGATGTTGGGAATACTAATCCCTCATCCGTCTTCTTAATCCTTATATATGACCTTCCGTCGTGAATAAAGTTGCACACAGTGTTGCAGGTTTCGCACCCAATGCATTTGGTGTAGTTGAATACTCTTAGAAATGGCGATGTGGATAGACATGAAACTGCATCTACTTCTGCATATTTATTCAGAAAATCGCACATTGATTTAGCCATGTCATTGCTCCACGGCTCAAATACCAGCACGGTTTTTTCAACAGGTCTCAGTTTTCTCAGCATATCCTCAATCCTCAGTTTCTCTCCTGAAAGCACAGAATCTATTATTTTCACAGCCTTTAGTGCATGGTCTATCGCTAGCCCTATTTTCGAAGGACCTGTAACTACATCGCCAACAGCAAAAATGTTGGTACCAGGTATCCTATAGTCACCTCCAACACAGAGTTTTCCAGAGGAATCAACGTATTTAGCTAGGCTCCCAGCGTAAACTGGTGGAGTTGGCACTTCGCCTATAGCCAGTATCACGAGATCTGTCTCTATAACAAACTCTGTTCCAGGAATGGCTATGGGGCTGGGTCTACCGGTTTCATCAGGAGGCCCCAGCTTAGCTTTTACAAATTCTACACTTTTAGCATAGCTGTTCTCAACAATTATTCTCTTGGGCTGTACAAGCTCAATCCATTTAACCCCCCTAGCCATGAGCTCTCTAATCCTGTAAACCCCTGCAGGCGCTTCCTTAATAGTCCTTCTATACGCTAAGTAAACCTCGTTTAAACCCATAGACAAACATTCTTCAGCAGCATCAACAGCTGAAAGACCTGCTCCAATGACTATAGCCTTTTTAGCACTAGTAAAACTACTATTACTAGCCAAACCCATTTCAGCTAATCTTCTACTATACAGAAAGTTCAGTGCTGTGGTAACATTCTTTGCATTCTCGCCTTCAACTCCTAAACGCCTCGATCTCCAGGTACCTGTCGCAACAACAACAGCATCGTAAGTTCTTGACAATTCATGTAGGTCTAACCCTCTCTCAATAAATTCATCCCCTTCATCATGGCCGCTCCCCACAGCTACCTTTGTCCTTAGGCAGAACCTTACCCCAAGGTTTTGCTCAAGATCTTTCCAACCCTCTACAACCTCGTCGACGGATATCCTTGAGCGTGGAATGGCAAAGGTCATCATCCCGCCAGGATATGGAAGCTTGTCATACACATCAATTTCGTAACCCCTACAAGCAAGGTAACCAGCAACAGCAAGCCCTGCGGGGCCAGCTCCAATAATAGCAATCTTCTTTTTAACTCCTCCAACAGGTTCCCTACATAAGAACGCAAACTTCACCTTGCTTCACAGCAACTTATTCACTGAATCAACAGTTTAAAACCTTTTAATGCAGCTCAAAGACATGGGGAAGAGTTTGCGCATAAATATAAATATCTACATGGATCTAGCAAAGAAGCTGGGCTGGAAAAATATAGAGCTGGTTATCGATAAAGAGAAGACAACTTTCAACGAGATTTTATCCACAGTTAAAGACTTGAAAGACGCTATTATCAATCAACTAGATGACTACATAATCTTAATAAATGGCTTAAACATCAAACTACTTAAAGGGCTTGAAACTGAGATATTGGGTGATACAACCATAGATATATTTCCTCCCGCAGCAGGCGGTATCAACAAACATTAACTGTAGTGTAAAAACTTTGAACACCTTACAACTGAAAGCCTCGCTATTTATGGTGGAATGGAGGAGAATTTATAAGCTCTGTGATGATGGGTGTAATTGCCTCCAAATCCATTGCGGAGTCAGCAACTGCAAAACATGAAGAGAAGGACTCAGCTCAATGGGAGGTCTGTGATCACCTCAAATGCTCTGCAGATGTGAATATGAATAGTTGAGGAGAGTTGTTGGGCTGCTCAAGAACCTTCATCTCTTGGGGTGGGAGAGATAGTCGAATCTATAATGAAGGTTTATATATTAGTTCTCACAAAATATTCTCTAGGTGTGAGTTATGCCTCTTGGAGGTTACATGGGTAGGGTTCTAAGGGCTAATCTGACAGAAGGCAAATTACTGGTTGAAGATCTGCCACCAGAGGATGTTCTTAGGAAGTGGATTGGTGGTCGTGGTCTTGGAGTGTACTACATTCTTAAAGAGGTTAATCCAAGGGTAGATCCGCTCAGCCCTGGAAATAAGGTTGTTGTTGCCACAGGTCCCTTAACAGGTGTTACAGGAATACCTTCAGCTGGCAGGTGGTGTTCAGTCACAAAAGCTCCACTGACAAACACTATTCATGATTCTCAGAGTGGTGGTAAGTTTGGCCCTAGGCTAAAGTTCGCCGGCTTTGATCTGATAATTGTTGAGGGTAGGGCTGAGAAACCAGTTTATCTATGGCTTCACGATGGCAGGGCAGAGCTTAGAGATGCTAAGCATCTTTGGGGCAGAGACACTCATGACACGACAGACACAATTGTTGAGGAACTCACACCTGAGGTTGGCAAAGATGAGAGTAAGAACATTAGTGTTGCTTGTATTGGCCCGGCTGGAGAGAGATTGGCTAAAATTGCATGCATAATTAATGATAAGAGCAGGGCTGCTGGTAGAGGTGGTCATGGAGCTGTTTGGGGGAGTAAAAACCTCAAGGCAATAGCAGTATATGGGAATATGAAGCCGCCTGTAGCTGATGAAGAGAGGCTTGAGGAAGTTGCTATGAAGTCTCTGGATGTTATAAAGAAGTCTCCAGTAACATCACAAACTCTACCTAAGTATGGAACAGCTGCTCTGGTTAACGTCATAAATGCGCATGGCATCTTTCCAACCAGAAACTTTAGAACAGGGGTGTTTTCAGAGGCAAGCAAGATTAGTGGTGAGAGGATTGCTGATGAGATAATGGATTGGAAGATGGCTGAGGAAGAGGCTTGTTGGGGTTGTGAAATAAAGTGTGCTAGGTATACAAAAATTGCTAAACCTCCATTCACAGGTGAGGGAGGTGGACCTGAGTATGAAACTGTATGGGCTTTGGGTGCTGATACTGGTACAAGTGATTTAGCTGCAGTAGCTAAGGCTAACTACCTATGCAATGAGCTTGGCTTAGACACAATATCTATGGGGGCATCAATTGCTGCATTGATGGAGCTTATAGAGCTTGGCAAAGTTCCTAAGGAGAAGTTAAGGGGGTTAAAAGTTGAGTGGGGCAATGGAGAAGCTTTAGTTGAATTAGTGTGGAGAACTGCTTACAGGTCTGGAATAGGGGATGATCTTGCCGAAGGTTCTACTAGACTTACGAAGAAATATGGGGCGCCAGAGCTAGCTATGGTTGTTAGAAGCCAAGAGCTGCCAGCCTATGACCCCAGAGGTGTGCAGGGGCATGGACTTGCATATGCTACTAGCAATAGGGGTGGATGCCACTTAAGAGCGTATCTAATAGCTCCAGAAGTTGTGGGAGTACCTCAGCTTATCAACAGGTTTGAGACTAAGGGCAAGGCTGAGTGGGTTAAGGAATTCCAAGACGTGTTTGCAGCAGTCGATAGTCTAATTGTATGCAAGTTTGTGACATTCGCCTACTGGGCAGATTTAATGGCTGAGCAGTTATCAACTGTAACTGGGTGGAACATAACTGAAGAGGAGTTTAAGAAGATAGGTGAAAGAATTTACAACGCTGAAAGAGTATTCAATATACTGTCCTTTGGTGATGGCGAAGAGTATGACACACTGCCAAAGAGGTTGTTAGAGGAGCCCATGCCTGAAGGACCTTCTAAAGGATATGTCGTTAAACTGGGTGAGATGCTACCAGAGTACTATAGAGTTAGAGGATGGATAAAGGGAAGACCCACAAGAACAAAACTTATAGAATTAGACTTAAAGTGGTTAGCTGAGTGGTTAGAGAAAGAAGGGCTGTTACCAGCTTAGTGAAGATAAATCATAACTATTTCTACAAAACCTTTCTTCTTTTTCACTTCACTAAACATATCTCTAAAATCATTTGAAATAGTCGCAAGAGATTGAACCATTAGACTGTCTCTAAATTGTATCCTAACGAAATTTAGACCTCCTCCCACCATAAAGAATGAGTATTCTTGAACAGCCCACAAGTTCCTCACATCTATTCGTGTTTACATCTGCAATGATCAAAGATCTCTATGCATTTCATGGTTGCTGAATCCGCATCCCACATGGGTTTGAAGAAGTTACATTTCTGGAACCATTATGCGGGTAGATATTTCTAAGTGATTTATAAATGCTGAGGTAAATCTTTTTACTGTTTTGCAACGAGTGTAAACTTTGGGTAATACTAATAAGGTCTAGTGATGTGCTTGTTGCTGTTGTTCGTGAATTGAGCTAGTTAAAGCTTTTTATTCTGGGTCTAGTTACTGCAGGGTTTTGGGTGGTTTTTATGAGTGTTTGTGTTGTTGGTTTGGGTTTGATGGGCTCTGCCTTGGCTCGCAGATTGAAGAATGTGGGTTTCGATGTTGTTGTGTTTAATAGGTCTTTGGATAAAGCTAAGATGCTGGCTAAAGAGGTTGGCGTTAGTTTTGCTGAGTCTCCTGGGAAGTGCTGTAAAGAAGCTGATGTAACTGCGCTTTTTGTTGCTGACGATGAGGCTCTTATCGATGTTGTTTTAATGCCTGGTGGAATTGCTGAAGAGGTTAGGAATAGGGATGTTGTTAATATGTCAACGGTTTCCACAGCTATATCGCTGAGGATTTCCCGCGTTGTTGAGAATGGCGGTGGTAGATATGTTGAGGCACCTGTTTGGGGCAGTATTTCAGAGGTTCTCGAGGGGAAGCTTATAGCTATGGTTGCAAGTAGTAAGGAGCTTAGTGAGAATGTGAAGAGGTTTTTGTCAGCAGTTGCACAGAGAACAATAATTGTTGGCGAGATTCCGAAGGCAATGGCTTTGAAGCTAGCTTTAAACCAGCTAAACATGGTTGTAGTAGCAATTTTATCAGAGACACTACCATTCCTAAAACTCTATGGAATAGACTTCAAGATCTTTGAGGAGCTTGTCAAGGGTAGCTGGATGGAGCCAATAGTTTCAAGGTATCTCAAAAGAGCTATTGAAGAACACCCACCCAGATTCAAAGTAGAGCTAGCCGCTAAAGACCTCCAATGCTTTATAGAATCTGCCAGAATACACAAGCTCAACACACCTATAACAGCAGCCACCATGCAGAGATACCTAGAGGCAACCATCAATGGATATGGAGAGAAGGACTATCCAAATATAGCTAAGTACATACTAGACACACTAGAAAAACTAAAGAAACCTTAGCATCTGACCTCCTCCCTGCCCTGAAGGGCGAGAGCTCCCTTTGAGTGACTCACAGGTTCCCCTCATCTATTTGGGTTTACATCTATAAAAACCTTGTTTTATTCTAGTCCTCTACTGTTGTTTTTTCAAATGTTTTTACTGCTGTGACTAGCATGAGGCTTGTGAAAGCTATTAGTATTGCTAAGTCTGTTAATGGGTTCATGTATTCAAACCCCGCATTTGCACCTGCTAACCAGTATCGTACTGCATGAACAGAGTATGTTAGTGGATTGAATTTTGCTATCCATTTCATCCACTCTGGCATTGTTGTTGGTGGGTAGAATACTCCACTCATGAATATCAATGGCATGGTTATTAAGTTTACAACCATTTGGAATCCCTCCATGCTGCTGAACTTTAGCGATATTGTTGTTCCCAGTGCTGTAAACCCTAGTGTCATTATGAATACGTAGAGTATGGCTATGGGGGTATTGACAAGGTTAATATTATTCGTTAGCAATAGGCTCACTAGCACTATTAATAGTGATTGTATTGCTGCTACAATACCGTCTCCAACAATCCTACCAAGTATCACAACACTTCTTGGTGCTGAGGCTACTAGGGTCTCTTTCAGGAATCCGAACTGCTTATCCCATATAACACTTATGCCAGAAATAAAGCTAGCCATAAAAGCTGACATGACAACTATTCCCGTTATCATGAAAGTCACATAGTCTACCCCACCAAATAACTGCTTAAAGTAGTTTTCAATAGCCTTCACAATAACATCCGCTACTGACGGCATGTTCGGAATGCCTGGCGCTGTTGGAATACTCTGTGGGCTAAATATTCCTCCCCAGCCAAGCCCTAGAAACACCATCCATAGCAATGGGTTTAGTACTGTCATCACTACTCTCGATCTATTATTCCACCATCTCTTTAGCTGCCTGTAAATCATAGATGCAAAGGCGTCGGAAGAGCTCATCGGAATCCCCTCACCCTCCTCCTCTGTGGTACAGATGGCTGCTCAAGAGAATCCCTCAACTCACGCCCCGTTAAGTGCAGAAACACCTCATTCAGTGTTGGCCTTCTGTAACTCGCTTCAGCAACCTGGAGGCTATTCAGACTCACAACCCTAAACACCTCGGGCAAGGCCTTAGAAGCGTCATCAACTACTAGCTCTAGCCTATTGCCATCAAGCATATTGCATGCCTTAACAAAGTCAAATAACTTACAGAGATTGTTATCGTCACTGATTTTCTTCAGCGTCACATATATTACATCCTGCCCCAGCATTGATTTGAGCTCTTCTGCTGTGCCCATGGCTAGCACCTTTCCCTTATCCATAATAGCAATTCTGTGAGCCAGCTCCTCAGCCTCATCCATGTAATGCGTTGTCATTAGTATCGTCATGTTGAACTCCTTCTTCAGATACTTTATATAGTCCCATATCTTTGCCCTAGACTGAGGGTCCAAGCCGATAGTGGGCTCATCCAGTATGAGTATCTCTGGCTCGTGAAGTAAGCTCCTAGCTATCTCCAGCCTCCTCCTCATACCACCACTAAAGTACATGACCTTCTTATGGGCATACTCCTTTAACTCTACAAGCTCTAACAGTTTCGTTATCTTCTCATGTAGTTCCCTCCCCCTCAACCCATTGAGTCTTCCATGAATATACATGTTGTCATAAGCTGACAACTGATTATCAAGACTTGGATCCTGAAAAACCACACCTATCCTCTTCCTCACTTCATCAGCATTCTTAACAGCATCATAACCTGCTACCAGAACTATCCCACTAGTTGGTCTAAGCAATGTAGCTATAATGTGAATAGTTGTTGTCTTACCAGCCCCATTAGGACCAAGTAAAGCAAATATCTCTCCCTTCCTAATGGTGAAGCTAACGCCATTAACAGCTACTACATCTTTAAACCTCTTAACAAGATTCTCAACAACAATAATCTCGCTCATCGAGAAACACCTAAGCTACTAATCTCTTTCAAAAAATTCTCAACAGATCTCCTCAGCTTATCTACATCCTCATCGCTAAACCTATCAATATTCCTTACAACCTCTCCAACCCTCTTCATAAACTCAATCAAACCACACTCCTTAAGTCTCGAAAACTTCTTATCAAAAGACTCTAAAGCACGTCTATTGCTCTCAAGATACTCCCTACCCTCCTGAGTAATCTCATAAACCACAACCCTCCTACCACCAGTACTAGGCTCAGAAGCTGAAATAAGCTCCATATCAACCATGTTTCTCAAAATAGGGTATATAACACCAGGACTGAGTCTAACATCAAATAATTTCTCTAACTCCTTCATAATCCTATACCCATGCATGTTCTCTTTGCTCAGCAATTCAAGAATCTTAAGCATAACATAGTCCCTCACAAAGACTCTTACACTACGCCTCTCATGCCACATAATATATCGCCAGATATATCTCACAATATTTATTAAGAGTTACACTCAAGAACCCTAGCTTAAAAGCTTATATATAGCAAAGCATCTTCAAGGCATAGCCAAAGCAAGAATGTCACGCTAAAAAAGTTTTGAGTTTACTTCATCATTATTACTATTTTTAGACAGATGAGGATGTTGTTGAGGCAGTTGTTTTTACTATAGCTTCAAACTTGTATACTGCTAGCACTTTACCTCCCTCTACATCTACATACACCACAGCTCTACCTCCATTACCATTGCACAGCGTGACAACAGCCTTTGTAGCTCTAAATGTTACTGATCCATCTCCTCCTACAATCATCGTCGCAATAGGCTTTATATTGGTAATGTTATATCCTTGATTAAGGAGTGTAGCTACATTTGAATCTTTTTGAAGTATTGATACAACTTTTTGCTTAAACTCGTCACTAATAACCACCTCTAAACCTCTAGCACCCCAGCCAAAGGCCCCTCTAAACCTTGAATTCCATGCGAGTGGCACCCATATTTTTGATGCACTACTTGGTGTTTCCACACCATTATTCTTTTGTGTGTATGCCAGGGTCACTACAGATAATATAGATAGTATTGATGCTAATACTACTACAATGACTAAAACTAAATACTTTTTCTCCACATATTCCACCCAAGAACTGAAATCATGGCTCACCACTTTAAAATCTGACTCACAAAAAGTGCTTCACAGCACGTGTGTAAACATACTAGAATAGACTGTGACAAACTATCTGCAGTATTCAACATCATCAGAATGTGAAGCCCCATGAAAACCAGTGCTGCATACAAAGACTAGTTATAGCACCAAAAATTATCATATGTACAAGAACCTATAGGCATAAATTACGAGATGCTGCCTTGGGAACCAGGAAACAGGGGTTCAGCTCTTATATAGATTCATATTGCTTTATAGTCATAGCCTCATCTCCTTTCCCCTGCACCGCTTCTCGGGTCTGCATATACCTTGGGGGCTTTCAGAAAATTCAGGGACCCCACACCTTGGTTGCTGCCCTTGGGGAGAGCCCTCTACGGCTCTTCACCCCTCACAGGGAATCTCATCAAAATGTTTAATAATTTCAAACCTTATAAACCTGTGTGAAACTGGAAACAGCTGCGAAAGGCAAACCATTTTCTCATTGGTTGCACCAGTTAAGCTCATTAATTTTAACAACATTGTAACTGTGTGTATTAAGAACTTCGTGGTGGTAGGCTATGGATCTACAGGATATGGTGTGGATTGATAGTGTTTTGAGTATGGTTAGGTTGAGGAGGCCTCTTATCCACAATATAACGAATTTTGTTGTTATGAATACTACTGCAAATGCTTTACTAGCCTTGGGTGCCTCACCAATAATGTCTCACTCTGTAGAGGATTTAGATGATCTTGTACCTGCGGCTGACGCTATTGTTGTAAACATAGGGACTGTTGATGATTACTTTGCATACTCCATGCTTAAAGCTGTTCAGCTTGCTAAATTATATAAAAAGCCTGTTGTGCTAGACCCTGTTGGAGCTGGAGCAACTAAGTTAAGAACCAGGGTTGCTCTAATGCTTCTTAACAGTGGTGGGGTAAGCGTTGTCCGCGGCAACTTTGGCGAGATGTCTGCTCTTGCTGGTGAGTATGGGAGGACTAAGGGTGTTGAAGCAGCTTTTTATGAGAGTGGTAAGGCGGCTAGGCTAGCTCTAGAAGTTGCGTCAAGGTATAGCGTTGTTGCTGGCGTTACTGGACCCATCGACTATGTTAGTGATGGTAAAAGGGTTTTCGGTATTGAGCTTAAGAAGAGTTCAAAAAGCCTAGAGCAGGTCATTGAGAGGGTTACTGGGTTGGGATGCATGGTATCAGCCCTTATAGGCGCTTTCATAGCTGTTGAAGAACCTTTGAAAGCTTGTATAGCTGGTATAGCAATGTTTAAGGCTGTGTCTCTATATGCTGCTGAGGATTCTCCCTACCCAGGCTCATTCCATGTAAAGCTCTATGACTGGCTATATAGAATTGATGGTGAGGGTATAAGGAGTGTTATTAAGGTTGATAAGGTTGAGCCTCAGGGAGAAGCTTAGGCTTCTAGTTATAACTGATAAGAGGCTTAAGCCAAGTATTGTCAAATCTGTTGAAGATGCTTTAAGAGGTGGAGCAACATCTATTCAGCTAAGGCTGAAAGATTCTTCAACTAGGGAAATGATTGAAGTTGGGAGAGAGATAAGGAGGTTAACAAGGGATTATGGAGCTCTATACTTTGTTGATGATAGAGTTGACGTTGCATTAGCAACTGATGCTGATGGTGTTCAGCTAGGACCTGACGATATGCCTATATCCATTGCTCGCAAACTAGCCCCAAACCTCATAATAGGTTCTTCTATCTACAGCTTGGAAGAAGCTGTAGAGGCTGAGAGAGAAGGGGCGGATTTCCTTGGAGCAGGCTCTGTATTTCCATCACCAACAAAAGCTGATGCAAGGATCATAGGCTTGGATGGGCTTAGAAGAGTAGTTGAAAGAGTTAAGATACCTGTTGTAGCTATTGGGGGAATCAACGCTAGTAATGCTGAAGCTGTTTTGAGAACAGGTGTTGTTGGTATAGCAGTGATATCAGCTGTTATGGGGGCTGAAGACGTATATAAAGCAACACTTGAATTGAGAAAGATTGTCGATAAGGTGCTAGGCTGTGACAAGTAATCTTGATGAAATTGTTAAGAGGTTAGCCAAAAAAGTGAAGAGGCATCCTAAAACTCTTCTCACATGGTTTGATGATGCTGGTGCTATAAAGGTTGGTGATAGGTACATAGCTGTGAAGGTTGATGGCTTTGCAGCTTCTAGAGCTCTATACCCTTGGTGCACTTTTAGAGACTTTGGCTTTAGAGGGGTTACAGGAGCTGTCAGCGATGTTATTGCTAAGGGCTGTAAACCAGCTGTGTATGCAGTGTCAATAGGTGTTAAGCCTGAGCACATAGAGCTTATTGAGGATATTTTCAGTGGTGTGGAGGAGGCTGTCAACCTCTATGGGGGGTATATAGAGAACATGGATACTAATGTGGGTTACGATGACTGGATAGACATTTTTGTAATTGGGGAATGCAGCACACAGCCCATTCAGAGACATGCAAAGCCTTTAGACATTGTAGTTATTCCTAGGAGACTTGGACTTTCCGTGATAGCCTATATAGAATATGTTGAGAAGAGAGTGCCCTCATTTGAAGAGGTTAAGGAATTTTCATGTAGACCACGTGCATGCACAGAAATAGCTAGTATTGTAGAGGAGTGCAGAGCATGCATAGATGGATCTATAGATATTAGCGATACCTTTGCTGAAGCACTACAGCAACTAAGTGAAGTAAGCAATGTGGGTCTCTACATAAATCAAAAACCGTCAAACATGCTACACCACTTAGCGATAAGCTATGCAGAGAGCAGAGGGGTAGACCTAATGACTGTAACGCTAGCTTCAAATGAAGAGTACATCCCAATCCTAGTAGTGAAGCCTGGATACGAAGAGCATGTAATTGAATTGCTTAGAAAAAAAGGTTTAGAGCCCATATTAATCGGCTTTGCAACACATCAAAAAAGCGTTTCATGGCTTGGAAAACCTGTGCCAAAGACTATATGGGACTACGCATCAGGGACAATAACACATATAAGCACATAGCCAATTTATAGATTTTCACAGCCCTTTAGCTTAACTTTTCCATAATGTCTACATACCCTTTAACCTTCTCCATCAAAATAGTTTACATTCTTCCTCTTCATACATTAATCCATAGAAGCAATTCCTAAAGCTTACTCCTGACATCTATGTAGTATGAAGCCCATTTAGACGCGTCTTCCTCGCTAAGACCAGCCCTTACAGAAGATCTCCATTAAACCCTTCTAGTGAGATTTAGAGGCATCATAATGCATATTTTAGTCTTGTTTAAACTAATGCCTGAAAACCTTGTTTATGAGGATAACAACCATTCTTCTATATGCTTATAAGCTTCTTAACTATGTCTATAACGAGCATGGTTAATTTAACTTGGACAATGCTTATTTACTTCAAAGGCTCTTTATATTATCATCAAAATCGCTTAAGAATACGAATTGCCTAGGTCTTTGTGCAGATCTCTATACCAAGTCTCTTTACAGCTTCTAAACCACTCTCATCTATTATAGTTTTCCAATTCTCCACAACTTTGAGACTTCTGCATTAGATGTGCTTACCTTAACCTCTACTAATACATGAACCTGGCTCTTGATGGTAACACCAACTTCTATTCATGATGGATATCCCATGACCTTACCTTTCTCCGAGATAAACCCGTTTCTTGACCTTAGCCACTCCCAAAAGCTCCTTAGCAATACCCTTCATAGTATTTCTAAGATTCTCTTCAGATTCTATCCCTCATCTAGCACCTAAAGCTTGTAGCCCTCTTCTCAAAAGAATACATTTTCCTCATAGTACTTTCATAAAACCTGTTGAAATTTTCTTTAAGTCTCTTCAATTCAGACTCTATAGCCTCAAACCTTTTGCTAGCCTCTTTCCAACGCTTATTGTTCTCCTCCCACCTCCTCTCCTGATACTTAATGAATATCAAAAAAGTCTTCTCTAAACTTTTCAACTCACTCAATATTGTGTCAAGACCAAGAATGCTAGCAACAGCTAACCTAAACTCCTCATCACTCTTCAAAAGCTTTAGAATTCTTTGCTTAAGCCTTGCATCTATAGCCATGAAGCTCTGACCCATACTAATCCTAGAATATAAGCTGTTAACAGATTTTAAATACTGGGTTATTGTATTACTACTGTTGTTTTGTAGCTGTTCTAAAACTAGGTAAACCTTCTACGACTTTTTCATGAACAATGTTGTTTTGAGGAATTTTAGGTCGTTATTCCAAGTTTTGTTGCATATTCTTTGAGTCCTAGCTCCTCTATAACCTCTTTTTGAGGAATTCCGTTCTCATCCCATTTCATGTATTCGTAGTATTCTTTTAGCATGGGTTCTAGTTCGACTACTTGATCTTTTGAACCCCCCTCCTTTAAGGGCTCCTTTAAGAATCTTCTTGGTATGGTGTCATGCTCTTTTGTTACGCCATTTGCTATGTTGAATAGTCTCTTTAGTGTGAATATCCTTCTCCCGATTTTTAGGAGGTCTGGTAGTAGTTTTTTGATTCCTGTTACGTATGTGTAGAGGCCTGCTACGTGTGCAGGTGGTATGTCTACGAATTTGCAGAGGCCCATGCTCTCTAGGACCTCGCTCCATATCTCCATTGTGGCAACCATCCACCCCTTGCCTCTGTATGTAAATCTGTCAACTCTTTCATAGATTTTGAGATCGTGCACCCTTTGCCCCTGCTCTATTCTGAAGAACAGTCCATATAAGTGGTCAGCACCCCTATTAGAGGTTGCATATTGCAGACCCATACCTTTAAAAGCTCTTGGGTCGTGCATGGGCATTTCAGTGCCTTTTACATGCATGCAGTACTCTTCTGTGCCTCTCCCAATGATTCTCGATGCTTGCCTGCACCCCTCTGCCAGCACACTTCCAAATCCTATCCTCCTACCCATCATTTCAATAAGCTTCAGAACGGTTTCCTTATCACCCCACTTCAGCTCCAATCCACCAGTATCCATTGCTGTAATCAATCCTTTTTCAAAGCACTCCATAGCCCACGCTATTGTAACGCCAGTAGATATTGTGTCAAGGCCATACTTGCTACAGAGATAACTCACCTTAGCAAGGTAATGTGGGTCATCTATCATGAGAAGGGTGCCCAGAGATGCAATGGTCTCGTATTCAGGAGCCCTAACCCTTCTCCCATCAACTTCAACAACTTTCCAGCACTTCACAGGGCATGCCCAGCAACCATATACATCAACAACTATACCCTTCTCCTTAAAGCTCTGACCAGTGATATTCTTGTACCCTTCAAATTCTCCAACGGTAAAGTTCTTGATTGGCATATCTCCATATTCATAAAACTCCTCAACCTCACCAGCTGTGCCAAAAGCAGCTAGTATTTGTGCTGTTGGTGAGGACATTATTAGTGGAAGAAGCCTTGAGAGGATACTTGAAACACGCTGCACATCCTTTACCCTTACCTTTCCACTACCTCTAACAGCTATAGCCTTAAGGTTTTTAGAGCCCATAACAGCACCCATACCAGTTCTCCCACCTATTCTAGGCCCATTTGGCTGAATATCTGATGCTATACATGCAATTCTCGATAAGTTCTCTCCAGCAGGGCCAATAGCAGCAACCTTCACACTGCTATCACCAATCTCCTTCTTAATACTCTCATCAGTTTCAAACACGTCTAGCCCCCAAAGCTTAGATGCATCTCTAATCTCTACAACGCCATCATGTATATAGAGGTATACAGGTGAGGATGCCCTACCCTTCACCACCACACCATCAAAGCCGCTCTTCTTGAGCTCAGGCCCCCAGTACCCGGCTATGTGAGATTCTCCCCATGCCATGGTTAAAGGAGACTTTGCTGCAACAACATATCTAGAGGATCCATATACAGGTGAGCCCGTTAAGGCACCAGTCATGAATACGAGAATGTTGTCAGGGCTTAGAGGATCTATTCTGGGATCAGGAATTTCTTCAATAATAATTTTTACTGCTAAGCCTATTCCACCCAAAAACTTGTCTACATCTTCATATGCAAGCTTTCTCTGCTCAATCTTTCCACTGGATAAATCCACGTAGAGAATGTTCCCAGCATAACCGTAGTACTCAGCCGACGTTGCGAAACACCACTAGCCAAGTTTATAGAGCTTGTAGTAGAGTTCAACCTCTCTCTCAGGTATAACAGGAGGCTCCTTGCCTAAGGTCATGGACACGAACTGAGCCATTGCAACTTCTTCAAGCGTTTCAGCAATGGCTTCAGCCTCATAAAGGTTTGCACCCATTGCAATAATGCCATGGTTTTGGAGGATAAGGGCTCTTGCTCCTGTAGATGCTTTTTCAGCAACAAGCTTTGCAAGCTGATCTGTTCCTGGAAATGCGAAGGGAACTACCTCAACCCTTCTCAAAACCATAACAGCTTCAACAGTTATAGGCTTTAAACCAATGCCAGCAAGTGCAAGCCCTAGTGTCACAGGGTTATGGGCATGAACGACGGCATTAACATCTGGTCTAACCTTGTATACAGCAGCATGCAAAGGCCACTCAATTGAGGGTCTTCCAAAACCCTCAATAACATTTCCATCGAGATCAAGCTTAATCAAGTCATCTGGTGTAAGCTCACCTTTAAATATACCTGAGGGAGTGATCCAAAACTCCTTTGCATTAGGCACTCTAGCACTAACATTACCCCCAAGTGCAGATACCATGCCTCTGTTAAACAAGTTTCTCATAACTTTGCACACATCATTCTTTAACTGCTCCTCTGGAATTTCAATACCCTCACTCATTATCAGCACCTCAAAAGTAGGATTATGACCTCAGATTTTTAAGGCTTGCTATCAAGAATACTACTGGTGTAATCTGTGAAGAAGAAGATATGTGTAAAGCTAAAGATTTTGCCACCGTTCACACCAAATTTAAAAACAATTGAAAGCATGTTGCACTTAGAGGATGGCCCCACTCTAGCAAAGCTACTCACCAAAGCATCTAATCAAGGCATTCTAGAAATCAATAAACTCATAGAAGGCGACGAACTGAAAGACAACATTGTAATACTGGTCAACGGCAAAACAATATTTGACTTAAAGCAGGAACTAAACGATGGAGATAGAGTAGTTATAATGCCCCTAGCACCCGGGGGATAAACACTCAATTATTCGATCTCAATTCTCTAGCAATACTTTTGTATACTTGATGCAGAATAGAGCTGTGGGTGTTGTAGAAGAATACAGCTTTTCATAGTTGCAGCGCACAGAACTCTAATAGCTAATGCAAATCCTTGGAGTAGAGATAGAAAGAGATTGAGATTTTAGTGCTCTCTTTAATTATGCTTTCAATCTTTTTGCATCCTGCCTCTTTAGAAGGCTTCTTAGTGTTGTAAGGGTTGTTAGACATGTGATGAAGAGTATTGCTGAGAGGGTTTTGAAGAGCTGCGTATAGCCAAGGATCTCAACTGTGGGGCCTAGTATAGCGTTTGATACTATGCTTGCTAATGCAAAGCTAGAGCTGTTTAAGCCTAGTGCTGTCCCCCTGCTATCAGCGTCAACAACCTCTACGATGAGTACTGAAGTCGATATTATGTAACTTGCCCAAACCATGCTATACATAGCCATGGCTACTGCAGCTCCTGCATAGCTTTCCACAAATGTGTTTATGTAGAGATATAGAGACATTGCTGCTAGGCTAAATGCATAAATGTATATAGTGTTTCCATGTTGCAACAGTCTGCTTATAGCTATGATAGCAGGTATTTCAAACCAACTGGCTAAGCTGAGAGTAGTTGTAGCTGTTTCCTCCCCAAGCCCAGCAACGTAGGCATAGTATTGCGGTACATAAATATTTTTGACAACGTCACCAACCATGAATAGAAGAGAGGAAATGTACACTACAAGAAACCTTGCATTTGATAACACATTGAGAAGAGGCTTTGCAGAAAAACTTCTTCTACCACCAACAGCCAGCGAATTTGAAGGAGTGAGTAAGAAGGATAGTGATGTAGAGATTGCTAACAAGGCAAGGGACACCACAAGCACCACAACATAGATAGAGATAATGCCATAACATCTAAGCAGAAAGCCAGCGAAAAGCAGTGGAAAGGCCCACCCAAATGAGGCGCTGGCCCAATACCACCCCATAGGCTTACCCAATTCACCTGGATTCAAATCAGCTACTAAAGCATAGGAAGAGACTCCAATAGCACTACCACCAAAACCTAGGAGAATAAATGACACTACAACACCATAGATATTCCCAGCAAGCATAAGCCCCAGCACAGAAAATAAAACCATTGACACACTGCCAAGAAGCATAACAACATGTCTTCGTCCAATAGCGTCACTTACATAGCCCCACAAAACCTGAGAAACGAGACTAACAAGACTTGAGGCAGCAGTCACAAAACCAGCTAATGCAACTCCCAAACCCCTACCAACTATATACAGGGGAATAACAGGGTAAGTCAGGCTACTAACAGCCATTAGCAAAGCATTAGATGCATAAAGCATGCATAATGCCCTAAACCTAGTCACACTACCTCACACCACAGGGATACATAATAACAAATAGTGACAATCCCTTATAAGCTAAAGATCTCCCCATCAAAACACTAAGAGTATTAGCAACACCACACTACCTCTCCATATTAAGCACATCTAATTCCCATCAACACTTGCTTAACATTGACTTTCCTAAACATATTTATCTTAAGATAATTAAAGCGTTGCGCAAAATGCTGTACCATGAATCTCCAAGAGAGACAGCTTATCATAATCAATAATTCAATGCAAAAATACCATAGTTATAGTCTTTGTGATTTAGAGTGAGAGGAGGAGGTTACTATTCGTAGTGCAACTCATCAAGGAGCTTCACTGCCTCTTCTCTAAGCCTCTCACCCTCACCAGGTTCTATAATTGATAGAGGTACTTCTACTTCATATCCCTTTTCTGAAAAAGCTTCTATTGTTGGTATATACATCCAGTAAGAGTTGAAGTAACATGCAACCATAGTGTATTTGAATGGACTCCTGTTCTTTATGTACAGCTGATGCTCTACAAAGACTTCGGCTGGGAGAAACACCATAGCTACTTCATTGCATATTCTCAGCACGGCTATGGGTGCTGGTAAAGCTCTCTTTCCATCTATTTCGTTAATAATTATTTTGGCCATCTTAAGCCTCCAAGCATCATATACCCTGCCTTGCTTTTCTAATTCTGCTATTGCTTTATCCACGTCAAAGCCCTCAATAAACTCCATAACCTCTTTTCTAAGTTTAAGATTGACTACAGATGATTTATAGTCAACTACACACTTACTTAAATCTATTCTTTCTCCAAGTTCAATAGACTTCAAGGTCTCTAAAGCCACTATTCTCCCATATCGCTCAACCTCATAATAACTACCACCTCTTCTATCATAAGGCTTGCCAATATCTGTAGTAACAGTATATGGGTTGATGTTACCACAGCACCCATTCAGAAAAATAGCCTCTCTCCCAGCTAAGTACTTGAAGAACCTCTCTACAGCACCAGGATAGTCAGAAGATATGCAGAGATTATCTGGCCCCAGTATAACTGGATGTGATGTGAAATTTATCACAGAAGCAAAACCAGTGTCAAAAACAATTACATCGGGATCTATAACGCCACCCAAAGGTTTTCTACGATTATACACAAGCTGAGGTAAAGAACCTCTACCAACAATAGCATGAGGGACATTCCTAACATTGCTTAAAGAAGCCTTCACACATCCAACAACACTCTTCACAAAATACTCTCTATAAAAACTATCTGTAATTGGTGAAGGCGCGGCATGACTGTGCGATGCGCCTAAAAGAACCTCAACACCACCCAACTCCCTAACCATGCCATTAACATCCATATAAACGCTGTAGGGAACTCCAATAAGATCAACAGAAACAACACTAACAAACCTATTACCCCCAACATCAAAAGTTAAACACTTAACGTAGAGATCATCATATATACATCTAGAGAACTCTAAACGCTCCTCATACCCCTCTAACCTAACACCTATAGGAGGAGTTATAGCAGACCTCGCATATCCTATCCTCAAAACATCACTCATTGAATACACCAACTAAAAACCAGCAGCAAAAGCTTTAAAAACTACATCATCAACAATAAATTAATTTAACTTTCCTATAGTGAGAAACGTACAAAAATACTATAAGAGGCGTTTTGATGCTGGTTAGCTTAGTATTAACATGTTTACTGAGTGTGGGGGTAGTTTGATTGTTTCGCTGAATTTATAGTTCTTTTCCTCTATTTTTACTTTATTAGGTTCTTCGAAAGTGTTTTTATCGTTTATAGATGTTCCTGCTATGTATTTATGGTGAACTGCTATAGGTGTAAAACTTTTTATGTGTATCGCTATCTCTGCTTCTTCATCTGGATGTCTATTTACTGCGAAGAGGTATACTTTGTTTTGATGATGTATTGCTGACGCATCTATGTATGGTACAGCTAGCCCAAGTTCTTTAGATATATAGTGTGGTGATATAGTATCTACAGCTACTACATTACCTTCTGTAATCTCTGTGTATAGTTTGAATACTAGGTATTGAGGTGTTAATAGGATCTTATTCTCTTTAGTTAGTATAAGCGGTAATACGTTGACTGTTTGCGCGAATGTCGCTATAGGCACTATATTTGATAATCTTTGGAGTGCATTTAGAACTAGAGCTGTGAAAATAGCGTCTTTCACACTCGTTATCTGTTCAAGGTAAGGTGGCTGAGCCTCTGGATACCAAACGTTCCACTCATCAAATGCTATCTTAATCTCCTTCTTTACCCTGTACCTATGCCTTGTCTGCTCAATTGTTATATAGATATGCTTGAGATTCTCCTCTATAGCTATAGGCCATGCCACAAGATCTTCGTATGTCTTCCCCTGCCTATCTGTGAATATATATGTGTGGATTGATAGATAGTCTATGTATTCACCAGCTATCCTGATCATATCTATATTCCATTCAGGATCGTAATCTACACCAACAGCAACAAGCTTTATAGATGAATCAACTCTCTTCATGTGATCAGCAAATTGAACAGTTCTCCAAGCGCATTCCTCAGCATCTCTACAGAAACCTACTTGCCATCTACCCCAAAGCTCGTTACCTATACCCCACAACTTAACATTGTATGGCTCCGGATGTCCATATCTCTTCCTAAGATTCGCATAGTGAGTATCCCTTGTAGAATTGCAGTACTCAACCCATGCAGCAGCCTCTTCAGGAGTTCCATTACCCGCATTAACAACTATGAAAGGCTCAGCACCGATTAACCTAACCCACTCAATATACTCATCAGTCCCAAACTCGTTGGGCTCTACCTGCCCCCAAGCCAAGTCAAATCTCTTCGGCCTCTTATCCCTAGGACCTATACCATCCATCCAATGGTACTGAGAAACAAAATTACCTCCAGGCCATCTAACAACAGGTGGTTTGATTGCCTTAATAGCCTCGAGGACATCAAGCCTGTGGCCATTTACATTAGGTATTGTAGAGTTTTCGCCAACCCATATACCTCCATATATGCACCTCCCAAGATGCTCAACAAACTGTCCATAGACTCTCTTATCCAGGGAATGCAGAGTGGTATCTAAATCAACATAAATAACACTTCTAATCATAGCTAAACACCTTCTTCACACTTATACAGGATTAGATCCTAGTATTTAAACATTGTGCAGGCTTAAGATGGAAGATCATCTGTGTTAATGCCTTGGTGTGTTGTTCTATGTGAATGATGTGATTTGTTATGAGGATAGTTCTATTGCTTGCACTATTCTTTGTGCTACTAGTTGTGGGCTTACTGCAATGACTTTCATCCCAGCTTTTCTAAGTAGCTCTACTCCTTTTAGCTCTTCTGTCGCTACTTCAAGTTGCTTAGCTCTATACACTTCAGTAAGTTTTTGTGGTAGTCTGTGAGAGATGTCATATGTTGCTGTAAGGGGGGCAACTATATAGACTCTGTGACCAAGTGTAGATAGTTTTGTTGCGAGGTCTAGTAATTGTTCTGTATTTGGTGTGGTTTTGGTGAATATGAATATGAATATCCTTTCTCTTGGAAGTGAAGGAATCATGTTTGCCAGGGTTTTGCTCCAATCAACCCTTTCCCCCGCCATGCATATCCCAACACTTGCCAGTGTCTCTAAAACCCTTGCAAGCCCCTGCCTCCCATATGCTGGTGCTCCAGAAACCCAAACACCACACTCATTTACTATTACAGCTGCTTGTAAATAGCCTCTTGACGCTGCGTACCTAGCTATAGAGGCAATAACCCTTGCACTATGCTCTATAGGTGTCGCCTTTGGTGCTCCTGTCCACATATCCCTAGAGGAATTAACTATGTACACTATGGCCTGATAGCTCTCCCTCTCAGCCTCCCAAACAGCCAGCTTCTGCCTAGATGCATAAATCCTCCACACAACCCTCCTCAGCTCATCACCAGATCTGTAATCTCTCACATCATAGAACTCTATACCCTCACCAGGCCTCCTAGACCTAACCAAGCCAGAGCTTCTCGTGTAAAGGTGGAGTCTCTTCAGAACAGCCGCCTCTGTCGAAGGTATGACTCGAAAACTAGAACCCCTCCAAACTACAATTGGCTGAGACTTGAAAAGCCCTAGAAAATCTCTTACAGCAAGAGTTAGAGGACCAACTTTATGAATCCCCACTCTAGCTCCAAAAACGAATACAAGTTCTGCTGCACCCCTCGAGGGAGCCATTAATATCCCTGCTTTCGATCCTTTTTCAAGCCTCAGAATAGGTTCGTAACCAAGGCTATACTCAGCCAGAAGAATGGGGTAGAAACCTCTGTTCACAAGCCTAATTCTAATGGTAACAGGCTCTCTATCTGTAGAAGCATCTATGGATACCTCTACACCAAGCCTCTCAACAGCCCCCATTGAGAGCCATAGATGAAAACTCATAGCAACCTCTAAAGCAAGCAGAGTAGTTGCAACAGGTAGCGCTCCTGGGTCGAGAAGTAGTGCTACTGATATGACTAGAGCAGTCACAGCCATGTATGCAGAAAACCTGCTCGTAGGGCTGATCATATTATACTCACCCCAAGCCTCTCACTAATCCTTTCACCAACCTCTTCAACTAAGCCCATCAACCTTTTAACAGCCCTACCCCAGGAAACAAATAGCGAAAGCCTGCCTCTGCCAATTGCTTTTCCATACATTTTCAAAACCCACTGTAGCTCTCTATACGCCTTCTTCTCATCGCCAATAAGCTCTGCCAAAACGTTTAAAGCATACTCACTCCAGAGACCAGAGCCGCTATAGAACTTTAGCAATGTGTCTAAGGTCTGGCATAGAGCAACAAAGTCTTGTTTTGAGAGCTCTGCCTTGCCACTAGCGATGGTCTTTCTAAGCTCTGCAAAAACACCTATCTCCTCTTCAACCTGCTCAGGCAATCTATAGTCACGAGAAGTCCTTGCACCACTCATCAGAATTCTGTAGATAACTAGCGTGAAAATGAAAATGATGATAGCACTTACAAAACCCGTTACAAGTACCGTTAATAAGGAGCTCAGCCCCAGAATTAATGGTGGTAGCCACAGTGAAGGGTGTAGGAGGACTGCTAAGATAGATATTGTCGTGTATAGAAGTGTTGTAGGGTCTCTAACTAGCTTCTGAATGGAGTAAGAGGGGTTTGAAAGAATATCTCTTGGAGAAATGCTTGGGTAATGCATGGCATCGAAAATAATGGTGCAATGGGGGCTATCTTCACATAGATATGAGAGAAGGTCTCTTGCAAAAGCTAGATACTCGCTTTTATTAGATGCCAGAACCTGGTTCAAGAGTATAGAGCCATCGCCAATAACAAAAACATTAACACCATTAACAACTTCTTTTGAGGCAATATCAAATGTTGAGGCACATCTATATACATCCCCACTAGAATTAACAAGGCATAGAATCTCTCTATCTGAATATGTGTAGGCTTGACCTGTTGGAATCCCTCCAGAGACGCTAGATGCTTTGTCAAGTACAAGTCTGTGAATATCTCTAACAATTATTTCTGCTGGTGGATATGGAGAAGATAGGTTTAACGCTATTAAGGCAAGCCCACTACTAACCTCCTTCACCCCTGTCGCAATGGCGATGTAGATTCTATTTCCATCAATCCTTATGCTAGAGTTCAAAACCTGTAGAAGGGGGTTAGAATACGTGGATTCATCTGCTACAAAAACTTTGAGCTTTGAACACCTCTCTCTAAGAATGCTGATAACAGTTTTTGCCTCCTTTACTGTGTAGGGTAGTTCTGGAGATATTGTGAAATAGACACAGAGACCCCCATCAACATTGCCCAGCTCTCTAAAGCTATAAGCAACAAGCGTGCTATAGTTTCTCGCAGCCAGATCCACAAGATGCGAAGTTCCCAAAGCCATTGGATTTAGTGGAGAAGCGCCAATAGGAATTCCAGATGCAACAGGACCCTTTTCAACAAGGGCTAGTAGTCCTACAGCTATGAGCAGAGCTATGAGCGCTGTTGACACAAATGCTCTTTGACTAGGACCCTTTTTCAACTGCATAGACATAGGCAGCAAGCCTCATTATATAGAGAGATGCAGAAAGCATTGCAAACCCTATGAGTGCTGAGAGTAGCGAGGTTCCCACAAGACCCCTCTCCATGTAGCCTATGGAAGCTAGGAGAAGATATATTGAAACCACAAGAACAGCTATGGAGAGCGCTGGGAGCAGATGCATCAGAACCCTTCTAAACCTAAGCAACATACTCATGGAGCTGCACCAACAAGTCTAGAAAGTGCGTTGATAAGGGTTATAACTGTTGTGCCAAAATCAATATAGCTCTTCTGAATAGCTTCACCAAGCCCTTGAAAATCTGGTGCTAGGAGAGCCCCCCATCCATAGTGAGGAAAAGAAAGCTTTGTGGCAGAGGTGTATGCTAGTGTCAGTATGGCAAGCGATGTTATTGCAAGTCTCTTCTCACTGCCGTAAATCCCAGAGAGTATGTCAAGAGAACGGCTTAAGAAAATTAGAGATATGTAGGTAACTGCAGAGATCATGACCCTAATCAAATCGCTTAACCCGCTCAATACATTTGATAAGAGTATATCGAAAATCATTGTATATATAGGGCTGTAGAGCACTGCCGCTAATGCTATGTACAAAACCCATCTGAATATAGGGGTAAACACAACATCTATTTCATCCTCCCTCAAGAGCTCTGCTAAAGCAGCTGAGGATGTGGGGGCTATAAAAATAGCAGTGATTTCTGCTACCATCCTGGCAACTCTAAAAGCATAGATTAGAGCAGCTAAGGATATGACGATTTTTGTGATTGCGGAGGTCATAATTGAGTAGAGCTGAGGATTTACCTGAGGCACTTTAGCAAAAGAGCTTATGATTAAAGATATAACGAGTGTTACCCCAACAGCCACTAGAGTGCTTGTAGCCACAACTAGAAATGGTATTGGCACAGATTTCACAACCTCGTTAAAACTGATTTTAATGCTGGTGTGCTCTAGCCCTCTATAACCAGTGGCTATGGTGTCGAGCACAAGGTATATTATGAAGAGGATTAGCTGTGTTAAAGGCAGACACGGCTTTCCACATACAAATGTTGATAATATAACTGCTGCTCCAAAGAGGTGAATACTGCCTGTAGCAAAGGTCGCAAGAGCTAGTATAGATGTTGCAAGGGATGCTAAGAGATTTGGATGAGAAACAATAGTGAGTAGTGCGCTTAAACCCTCGTGTAAACCTATTGAAGCAATGTTGATTAGTGTTGAGACCTCTCTGTAGAAAGCTAATAGAATGATGACTCTGCTTAAAATTAGCAGAAGTGCTCTATGTAGAGGCTCTGGCATGCTCCATCAGCTTTCCGAACCCATTTAAGACCCTCTGACCAGCCTCAGCCCTAAACCCATAGCGATACTCCTCATAAGCAGTAGTAATATCTCTAAACAAATCTGCAACTCCTGGGCCAAGTCTTTGGCAAACCCTTGCTAAGTACTCTCTATGCGTCTCTGAATCAACTTTCTTCACGCCAGAAATTGTAGAGACTATATGTACAGAGAGCCAGTAAGCCTCTAGAAAGCGGTCACCAACTTTCAGAGTTTGCATCCTCTCTATGGAGCGAATATTTAATTTTTTGGAAAAGTGTGCAGCAAGCCTCTTGCCAAATAAGAGTGCTATGGTTGAAAAACAGCAGATGCCAGCTATAATTAGTACACTATATGGTATCTTGGGCAGTGAGAGTCTTAGCTGGGGTGCAGTGGGTAGCTGGAGTAGTGGTAATGGAAGAGTTGGAAAGCTCTGAAAGACTTTCTCTGCAGGACTTTGCAAAGAGCCTTTAAAAAATGTTGTTAAATTGCCACTCTTTTGGGTTTCAAGATCCTTTAAAACTGAGAGCATTGTTAAGAGTATCCTAGATGTGTATGGACTTTGATTAGCTTTTGCCAACAATTCAAGGGCTCTGAGTGCTAATAGCTCATCAACTGGGTTTAGGGCTCCAGAGGTCTTTAGGCTACTCAAGTAGTTTAGAAATGCCTCTACATCATCAGGGCTCAGCACATCTTTGTTTGATAAGTTGAGAAGGCTGTTACGCAGCTCAGTATTTCCAATTCTTGTTACAGCATCTTGGAGGCTTAAGTTGCTGAAGCCCTTTAGTTTTGCTGCATCTTCCTCACTTAGCACACCTTGTTTTGAAAGTTCGAGGATTGCTTTCTCTACATCACTTAAGTTGACAGGCAGTATAGCTGGTAACTGTAAACTCTCTACACTCTGGGGAAATCCAGGTGTGTGCCTATCTACTTCACTAGAAACTGCTGTGATCAGCATGCCCATGGTTAAGAGCAGGGTTAGTAGTGAGAATAACGCTACTTTCCTCAAGGCTTTGGCACCGGAATTCTTGATAAAACATCCTCTACAACTTTATCAGGTGTAACCCCCTGTAACTCTAACTCTGGCTTCACAATTATTCTATGCATTAAGACGGGCTGAGCAACTGCTTTCACATCATCTGGTATCACATAGTCTCTACTGCTGGTATAAGCCCATGCTTTAGCCATTTTAACAAGTGCTATTGCTGCTCTTGGGGAAGCCCCTAACCTAACTGCTGCATGTCTTCTAGTCTCTTCAACTATGGAGGCTATGTAGCTATATAGAGATTCATCTATTCTCACATACCTCACCTTTCTGATCTCCTCCAAAACTTCATTATGAGCAATAACAGGTTTAAGACTTTCAATAGCCTCCTCAATCTCATCAGCATTCTTCATGATCTTGACAAGTCCCTTTGTAGAAGTGTAGCCAGTGACAACTTTTATCAAAAACCTATCCAGCTGCGCCTCTGGTAGTGGAAAAACACCCTCCATTTCAACAGGGTTCTGTGTAGCAATAACCATAAAGGGCTCCTCAAGTTTGTATAGCTCCCCCTCTATAGTGACCTGCCTCTCCTGCATAGCCTCTAAAAGAGCTGACTGCGTTCTAGGAGAAGCCCTGTTAATCTCATCAACTAGCAGAATGTTTGTAAATATTGGTCCCTTTCTCAACACAAAACCCCCAGACCTCTGGTCATACACATAGTATCCTATTATGTCAGAAGGCAAAAGATCTGGAGTCATCTGCACCCTCTTAAAGGAGAGACCAAGAAGCTTTGCTAAAGCCTTAGAGGTATACGTTTTTGCAACACCTGGAACCCCCTCCATAAGCACATGACCTCTTGATAAAAGGGCAGAGGTAACAAGTTTTAGCTCATTTTCCTTCTCGATGAGCACCTCTCTATCAATAAGCTCTTTCTTAACAACATCAAATATAGCCATAGCAAAGAAGCACCAAACAACTATTATAGAATAACCAAGGCTAAAAAGGTTATCTAGAAAAACAAAAAGTATTACCATAAAATAAATGCAAGAACTTATTGCTAAAAGAAACGTGGCTTAACCACATCATAAACTATTGCAGCTCATCCTAAACCTCGCCATGGTTTTTGCATTAGCTTGCATCTGCTGAAAAGTGTCATTCTGGTGGTTTAAGAAGAGATTACTACCTTTTAACTGTTAGTAATTAGCGTGAGATACCTGTATGATGAATGTGCCTAAGTGGGTGATAATCCTCATAATAATGGTTATTGTAGCAATTCTTCTGTTATCACAGATGTTATTCATATTAGAAGAATTTATTAAATCACCAGCTTCTCAATCCATTACTACTACATCTGTTTTTAGCAGAGGTGCTGTGAAAATACTCATAGTTGTCCTAGTTGATAACAATCAGTATAGGGAGGGTCTTGAGACTGCTTGGGGATTATCAATATATGTAGAGGTTAATGAGACTAAAATATTATTTGATACAGGTCCGGAGCCAGGTATTTTAGAGAGAAATGCTAAAAGGCTAGGGATAGACTTGAGCAAAGTAGATTTTGTTGTTATAAGCCATGTTCATGGAGATCACGCAGGAGGCTTAGGGTATATAGCCTCTGTAAAGCCAGGGGTGAAGGTTTTCATACCCCCAGAACCAGGGCTGCAAAGCTATGTTGAGAAACTTGGGCTAACAACTATTGTTATTAATAGGACAACTGAAATTGCAGAGAATGTCTACATTGTTCAACCACTCTATGGACCGCCAATAGAGGAGGCACTAGCTATAAAGACAAGTAGAGGACTTATAATACTTGTTGGCTGTAGTCACCCAGGAGTAGTAAACATTGCTAAGCAAGCGATGAAAGACATTGGTATAAAGCCCTACATGATTATTGGAGGTTTTCACATGTGGGAAGCTTCAAGGCAGGAAATAGAGGAGGTCTCTAAAGAGCTTATAGAGATTGGAGTAGAGAAGATATACCCGATACACTGTAGTGGAAATGAGATAAGACATTATCTAGAGGTTCACTACCCAGATAAATATGGTGATGGGGGAGTGGGGCTCTCCCTAAGACAATAATCTACAATATGAATAATGCAGCCCTTGCCTCAAAGCTCTCTAAATCAGATCGAGGCCATTATGAATTTGAAGCGTTTTGCAAATATCTCTAGACACTTCTTAATGAGGTGTTGAAGGTTTGAAAATTTTGGCTATTGATTACTTCTGATTACCCATGCTTCTGAAAGCCACAGGACTTTGAATCGCTAGACAACTTAAGCCCTTTAAAAGGGGTCAGAAGAAGTATTATAAACCGCTAGCCTTTTGCAGCTGTTTCGAGTTTCATAAAGGTTTATAAGGTTGCATTATTAAACATCTTGATGAGATTCCCTGTGAGGGGTGAAGAGCCTGCAAGGGCTCTCCCCAAGGGCAGCAGCCCAAGATGTGGGGTCCCCGGGGTGGCCCTGAACGCCCCCAAGGCATATGCAGATCCAAGGAGCGGTGCAGGGGAATAGAGATGATGCGATGAAAAACATCAAACCACATGAACTTATATGAGAGCTGAACCCCAAATATTTACAGTTAGTTACAGAGCTTGGCTTTGAGCTAATGGTAAATACCTTGTTTGAAGTCCTTTCTATGGCTCCTATAATTTTTAATCTCTCAGCCCTGTATAGTGAAGATAATTTGTGTGCTCAAAGACTAAAATTATTTTAAAATGATTTGTATCATGTGGTGAACTCATTTGGTGAGATTAGCGATAATATCTGATGAGATTTCACAGGACTTTGAACATGCTTTGAAAGTTGTTAAAGAGTTGGGGGTGGGATATGTTGAGCTTAGGACTCTTTGGAATAGGTATGTAGTTGATTTTTCTGATAGTGAGTTGCATGAGGTGAAGAGTCTTGTGGAGCGTTATGAACTTGGTGTTTCACATATATGTTCTCCAACATTTAAGATTTATATAGATAATGATAGAGATTATGAGAAACATCTCTCTATATTGAGAAGAGCTATAGAGATCACTAAGTTCTTTGACCTAGAGTATACAAGGATATTCACATTCTGGTGGCAAGGATCTTTAGAGCTATATGTAGACAAAATTGTGGAGAAATTCCAGCCAGCAATAGAGATGGCTGAAAAAGAGGGTATATATCTAATAATTGAGAATGAATATTCATGCTTTGTTGGAACTGGAAACGAGCTTAAACTACTCATAGACAAGTTGAAGAGTAGATGGATAAGAGTTTTGTGGGATCCTGGCAATGCCTTCTTTGCAAGAGAGACCCCCTATCCTCATGGATATAGCAAGGTTAGAGACTATGTGATGTACATGCATTTAAAAGATGCTGCTGTTGAAAACGGTAGATTTGTATTTAAACCTATTGGAAAAGGTATGATAGATTATGAAGGTCAACTAAAAGATGCTATAAATAAGAATATTATCTTATCTCTTGAAACACACTATGTTCCACCATCTGGAAGTAGAGAGGAGGGGACAAGGGAATCATTTAAGGGACTGATGGATGTGCTAAGAAGGGTTCTAGAGAAATAGAGCAGTACACAGGTACCTTATAAAAAATTTATATGTAAAATCCATAACTATAAATGATGGTGTTTCTATGCCTAATAAGGTTGGTGTAGCAATTGTTGGTCTTGGAGCTATTGGACATGTTCATGTCGAGGCCATTAAGGATCTTGAGAAATCTATGAATTTCGTGAAACTTGTCGGAATTTCTAGTTTGACAAGGTCTGTTGTAGATGAGTTTGCGTCTAAGTATGGCTGTAAAGCTTATTATACATATGATGATGTTGTTAAGGATCCTGAGGTAGATGTGATTACTATTGCTACTCCACACTATCTACATGCATGGCAAGCTATATACGCTATAGAGCATGGTAAGCATGTCATAGTTGAGAAGCCTATTTCCACAACGGTTACTGCTGCAAAGGAGATGATTTCGAAAGCCAGGCGTAAGGGAGTTAAGTTGGGTGTTGTGTACCAGGGGAGGTATGCTGATGGTGTAAAAGAATTGTTAAATCATGTCAATAGAGGTGTTCTTGGCAAGATATATCTAGTTGTTGGTGAGATGATGTGGTGGAGAGATGAGGCAACGTATTATCTTAGGGATGAGCTTGCTAGAAGTTGGAGGGGTATGTGGGGTACTGAGGGTGGTGGAACATTGATAAACCAAGCCATACATACCATTGACTTAATGCTGCTATTTGGTGGCGAAGTTGATGAAGTTGTTGGTTATGTAGATAACCTCACACATCCATCTATAACTGTTGAAGACATTGGTATAGCTATTATGAAGTACAGGAATGGAGGCTATGGAGTGTTAACAGCTAGTCTTAATACAAAACCTACTACATTTCAATATAGAAGAATTAAGGTGTTTGGTTCAAAGGGTCAGGCTGAGCTATGGGATAACGAATTGGTACTTCTGAAAACAGAAGACGGCATTTCTATAGAGAGAAAGCCCGGCTACACGACTGAAACTCTAAAAATCCCGGGAGGATTACATAGAGCGCTTTTTGAAGATTTTCTGAAAGCTTTGTATGAAGGCAGAGACTTTCCAATAACAGGTGAAGATGGCTTAAAGAGTTTAGAAATTGTTAGAGCTATATACTACTCAAGCACAAGAAAAACACATGTAAAACTACCATTACCAGCTGACGGTGTTTTCTAATGAAAATCACATTCACAACCTTAGCCTATCCACATCTAAAACTTGAGGAAGTTCTTGAAAGAGCAAAAAGATTTGGTTTAGATGCTATTGAGCTTAGGGTAGCTGATGATGGTATCCATCTTAAGCCTCACTACCCTATTGATAGAAAAGTCTTGAAGATTATAGAAGAGAGTGGTATAAAAATAGCTTCTATTGCTGGCTATGCTAGGTTCTCCATGCTAGACATAAATGAGAGGATAAGAAATGAGGAATTACTTAAAACACTCATCCTGATGGCTGAAGAATTTGGAGCAAGAATTGTGAGAACGTATGCAGGTAAATTCCCAGACAGCGTAGAAAACTCCATTAATAGAATAGCAGAGAGCATGAATAGATTAGCAGATTTTGCAGATACACATAGCGTTTACATAGCCATAGAGACACATGATGAGTTAACAAAGCTAGAGACATTGCTAAAGCTCCTCAACAAATTAAGCTCGAGAATAAAGATTCTATATGACGCTGCTAACATGATTATGGCCGGGGAAAAGCATGAAGAAGTATTTCCACATATAGTTAATAGATTAGTTCATATACATATAAAAGATTTTGTTATGGAGGAAGGTAGAAGGGTCTTTGTTAGACCCGGAAAAGGGGTTGTGCCAATATGTAAAATTGTAAAAGATCTTAAAACAGTGGGCTACCAAGGCTATATATCAATCGAGTGGGAAAAAATGTGGCATCCTGACATAGAAGACCCAGACATAGTAATACCTCTATATATAGAATATATAGATAAATGTTATAGATGCTGATCATAAAGTCTCCTTCCAAACGCGTATCAAAGGTTCTAGTCACATCAACTCTCTTTACAGTGACATAAACTGTTTAATTTAATGAGTTAAATCAGTAGTTAGCAAAGCCCACTCTACTAGTTGAGCAATATGAAGAACATTTTGAGTATACAGAAGTTCTCATGAAAGCGAATCCAGTGGCTATCATAGCTAGTGATTATTCTTCAGACGCTCGACGGCACATCATTTCTCAGTGGAAGCGAATTCATCACCTGTTCATACTGCTTTTTGAAGCTATTTAAAGCTTTTTCAATATGCTTAGAGAAAGTGTTCAACATTTTTCTAGCTGACAGAATTTCTTTACTGCTTCTATCACTGTTCTAAGTTTTTCTATCGATATTCTATACTCCTTTTCCTCGTCTCCTAGGCTTCCCCTCAGACCTCCAAAGCCACAGTCTCCTGATACGAGATCTACTCTGCCACCAGCTTTGCTATAAACCTTTGAGAGAGTGGTGTAAGCCTCATCAATGCTCTCAACTCTTGTATTTGAGGCTGCTACTATCCCCGGTGAAATCACCTTGCCATATTGTTCAAGGAGCTTCTTATTCAGCAGCTCTGTATTTGATGGTGTTGCAGAGAACTCAAAGCTGAGGTACTTCACTCTATCAACCCTCATGACTATGTCCAGTAGCTTTGGATTTAGATGACCACAGATGTGCATACCAATCTCAGAACCAGTAGCTGCTTTAGCTATGTAGCTCAGAATCTCTATCACACCATCCTCAGACCATCCATAGAGTATTCTCCTACCAATGAAAAACGTTAGAGAGGGTTCATCTAGGAATACCATGGCGTATCCCAGAGAGCTCATGTAGCTTACAAGCTCTGCTACAAACTTTTTGAAAAAGTTCTCAACCACATCCCTATTTGCAAGGGCTGTTGCCTGCAACCCCTTGGAAATGTCCTCAGATAGATAAACTCTTGACGCTAGTGTAAATGCCCCTGTAACAGGGCCTCTCAAAGCTTTGAACATCAATTTCTCTCTAGACACAACATCCATAGCGATCTCAGCATCCTCAACTCTAATCCTGGGAGGACTTGCCTCTAACTGCTTCGAAGTGGAAAAGTATATCCCTCTCCTGCTCTGCACCATACCCACAGCTTCCAAGGGCCTGAGATAGATATCTATAAAGGATCTCAGCTGAGGGTATGTAGGAACATCCAAGCCAATTCTCTGCAGATCCTTCAAAACCCTAGCCACGTTCTCCTTAGAGAAGGTTAATGGAAAGCTACCAACATGGCTTGTCCTCATGCCACGACACCGCAGCGACACAAAGAGCTAGACACTCACTAATATATATACTGTTGCACCATAACAGCTCAACTCATTCAAAACATTGAGCTCTGCATAGCAACGAGTCTTTATCTTCTCAGCACAGAGTTCTTTTTTTGAATTGCGTGAAGCGCTATGGAGGCAACCACTATATCTGCTGTAGACCCTGGATTAATACCCTTTTCTGCAAGCTCATCATCGAAACCCTTTACCACCTCTAAGCACTTATCATAGCTTGAAATACACCGTTTAAGCACCTCTAATGCTTTTTGAGATACATGCACCGCTTCATCAAACCCATGCTTCCTGGCAATAAGGGTGTCTGCATCATGTGCTAGTTGGTAGAGGTATGTTTCAACAACAGCCTGATTCCAGCTCCCATGCGTTCTAAGCCTGTTCTCCAAGAATACAGAGTTTCTAAGGGATCTTGTGTAACCCTCTACAATCTCTGCGCATACAATATCACTTTTAGCACTATGTACTAGTATATCCCAGAGCCTGTGGTTTCCAGATAGTAGCTTTTCTCTATACTCATTATCCCAGATGTTTGGAATGCTTCCTGTCACATCACTTCTTTTTATGTAGCTTGGAGAGGCTGCTCTAATAGCGTTATAGAAGTGTACAGAGTCCAAAGCTGTTGAGTGCTTGTATAGCAAATCCTTTGCATATCTAACAACAGCTGCAGCCTCCAAACCACCATTCATACATGTTGCATAGCCGCTGGCTAGTGCTAGTGGATATAGGAGAAGGGCTGAGCCTAGACAAGTATTCCCTCCCCCAGAAACCATCTTAGACTCTACAACAGTGGTCTCAATAAGATCCCCCACAACCACCCCGGCAGAAAAACCCCTAGCAAGCTTACAACCCCTCACAACAGCCCTAAACACTTGATGCTCAGCAACTATAGCTGCTACTAGAAAGTCCTCAAATACAGTATCGCTAAAATCTCTCAATCTATGTACATTGCCAGGCTTTGGATATCCGGCAACCTCTAAAGCTATAGAAGAGGCAAGCAGGTACGAGACATACCTAAGCTTAGTCACAGGTATTCGAGCCTTTGTCAATATCATCACCTCGAATCATTAACCTCCCATACACTACCTCGAAGGACAAGACTTTCAGCTGCAAATCTCTTAACACAAGTAGGTGCAATCTCTGAAAGAGTATATGTAGGGATGCCTGAAATGCACGCCAGTATGGAAACTATTTTCAGGGCTAGCAAAAGCTTGATTTGCTTTCTCATAGATGCTTTTTCAGCTGATTTTAGCCAGGGCTTAGAATACCTCCCAACAACTGTGCCAAAATCCATTCCTGCTAGCAACACCTTCGATGGTCTAAATGCAATAGCTATGGCATAGGCTCTGTCACCATCAGTGAAACCTCCAAAGTTGAGTATTGGATAGCGAGGCTCTACCTGAGTCGTTACCACAAAGTTTTTTGAAAACTTCTTCAACTCCTCAATAAAGCTTATGAACTGCGCAATGTTATCTCCATGCACATGAATAAAGATCTTAGACCCTTTAGACACAGCATAGAAAATAGCCTCTAAATCGCCATCAAGATCCGATGATATTATGTGAGGAATCACACCAACGTCAACAAGAGCTTTAGTAGCTCCATCAGCTGCTATTAGAATCGCCTGCTTTAAATCTCCATATCTTTCAAGAAGCTCTATATGATTCTCTAAATTAGGACCTGCACCAAGAACAATTACATTCCTACCCATTATCATAGACCTATACACATCAATAGATGGCTCTATGTGGTGCACAAGCTCATAGGCAATATCTGTAGCAAGCTCATCGAATCCTCTATCTATACCCAATCTATCAACTATTTCTAGATAAATGCTCCACCAATCAGCAAAACTCTTTAAAACTGAAACAAAACCTCTATACATGTACATCAACATCCTCAGCCAAGCTCAAGTAGATACTATCTCTCCATAACTACCATAGCCCCTCTATTACTTGCCTTCACAACCATGTACTCAGCCTCTATACCCTTAGACTTAACATCCTTTAACACTCTTTCAGCAATTCGCTTAGCTATCGCATGCCCCTCTACAAGCCCATATACTGTTGGCCCCCAACTGCTTTGCCCAACACCCTTTACACCGTGACGCAGCATGGTATTTACAATAGCTTCTGCCTCTTCACAACAGAAAATACCTCCCTGGTATTTAGAGAAATACTCTCCTACAACAAACTGTAATCTTGTCAAAGCCTTTCCAAAGACATCTATATCCCTTCTCAGAATTGATGGTATCATGTAGAGAAATACTAGCTTGTATAGTTCATGCTGTATGTCTTTGGGGAGTGAAGTAGGCACATCCATAGCCCTTCTCTCACCAATTTCATCAAACCCCCTCCTCATCTTCTGAATGAAGAGAATAAAACTCCACTTTCTGGGTATAGGAGCCCGAAATATTGGTTGCGGCAAGTCCTCTAAGGAGGTTGGGCACAGAACCTTGCCACTTTCCGAAATTCTTCTGCCAGAATCAACTATAAAGCCTCCCCTCTCAAACGCTATCACACCTATCCCAGAATCCCTACCTCTACACAGCCTCACAGCTATATCCCTAACACCATAACCTAGGCCCAGTAGCTTTGATGCTGCATAAGCTATGGCCAAGGTCATTTGCGTTGTAGAGCCTAGGCCTATATGCCTCGGAATAGCACTTAGAACCTCTATACCCACGCCACGCAGGTCAAAGGCCTTCACTACACTATCTATGCAATCAGATATATCTACTCCTGATCTATTCACAACATCAAAACCCTTTCCACCAAGCCTAGAAACCCTCACAACTACACTAGGCTGGCTCAACGCTGCTCCAAGACCCCCATAAGCAATGCCATCTGTTAAAAAGTTGTAGAAACCCATGTGAATTCTTGCAGAGGCATGCACAACTACACTCACTTAATAACACCTTTGCTAAATATCTTGTCTAACTCTCCAATGCTATACTTCATCCTCACATAAAGATTGAATGGATGCACACTCTCAAAGCTCACCACCTTTGTAGTAATATTAGAATCCTCACTAAGTCTGTTGTGAAATACTTTATACACCATATAAACAGCTTCACGTGCAATATCCTCAGCAAACCTTGGATTTTCAAAAGCTCTCTTAACCAATTTATATTCCTGTTCCCTCTTCAAAAAACTCTTTATAGGTGCTGAAAAGGCTGAGAAAAGCACATTCATAGCTTCACTAAGCTTCAAGTCTATAATGGTTGGCGAATCTATGTGGACATATAATAAGGCTCTTTGCGAATGTGAAGGGGCATTAGGTGCTGTGAGGCTCTCCATAAATGCGTACACTTGTTGTGCACAAGGGCAAACAGACATGCCAATAACCCCTACACCCACACCATACCTTACACGACCATCCTTACCCAGCTCAACCGCAACACGCATATTTATTGGAACAGCATTTATATCTTCTGAGGTGTAGAGGTGCTGCATCTTCAACTTTACAATGGCTTTAGATGAGTATTCATGCTTAGTAATAAGACCGCCTGCTACATCCCTTAGGATTCGTTGCAAATCAGGCAGGTCATCATATATAGTGCCATCAGCGATGTTCAGAATATCTTCAACACTCCTAGAAACATGCACACCACGAAACTCTTTACCTAGATCTACACAAGCAGTGACTGATGCAATGCTACACTCCAAATAACCACTGCGATTCTTTAAGCACAGCTTAACCTTCAAACCCTCTACACACACATTGTTAATGGCTATGGGTATCAAAGGTGCATCTCTCTGAACATCAGGCAAATCCCTTTGAATAAGCTCCACACCTCATTAAACGTTATAGCCTGGTAGAGGAAAATAGGATGTGATTATAAAAAGCATAAGCGCATCTCAGCATCATGAATTCTTCACTCACTGTTGAACTGTAGATTTTAACACCTAATTAAGCTAACTGTGTAAAAATTCTACACAGCAGAATTTTAGTAAGGGTGATTGAATTAGTACACTTGGTGCTTTGCACATGGTTGAACCAGGTGATGTTGCAGCAAAATATTTTTCTCCTAAGGTGAGTGATAGAGAGCGCGCGGCATTTGAAGCTGGTATAGCCCTTGGCATGGTGATACACCAGTTCTCAGGAGTACCAGTGCGTTTTGCTGAAGAGGTTAAGCTTCTTGAGAAGGTAATTGAATACGCTGTGAAGTCTCAGCCTTTTAAGAGAAAAGCTTTTGTAAAGATAAACATAGATTTGCCTAGCGATAGAAATCCCTATAACTACACGACACTACGTTCAAGAAATCTTGACGTAACAGTGATTGTTGAGTATGGCAAGGCTGCTGTAAAAGCTCGTCTTCGATATTTGCCAGAACTAGATTACTCACTAGCTTACATAGAGGATATTTATGAGAAAGGCGATGAGATGTCAGTTAATGAGGGTAGTGTATGAGTGGAGAACATATGAGTGGTAATAGATGTGAATTGATGGAGTTAGGATTTTCCATCGATACATGGGGAGAGGTTGTGATGGTTTTCTACAGCAAGGGTGAGGTCATAGGCTTGATGCCTGTAGGTCTTAAGCTTTCTGAGGACTGCACCTTAGCTGGGAGATTGTATAGAGGATCAAAGCTATACAGCTACATTGCTAGTGCAAAGGTCGCAGAACTTCCATGCATAGCATGCATAAGTGAGGATCCTCAACTTTTCTACATGGCTGTATTTGAGAAGAGCCAAACTATAGAAATCTTTACTGAACATCGTTGCCCTGAGGAGTTCTGCGATGCATGTCTAATAGGCTTGTGCAAGTTTTTTGATGGAGATGAGGCTATAAATCTCAAGATCAGTGTGAAGGAAATTGCTCTCCATAGAAAAACACCTAGGGTGTTTACAAGAGCTAGTGCAGCCATCATAGAGGCTCTAGTGTGGTTTACAAAACTTCCCTATGTGGATTGCAAGGATATTGAAAGAGTTTTGGAGAGGATAGAGCTGCTAAAAGAGACTGTGTACAGATCCTCACAAAAAAATATTTATGCTAAACTTATAGAAAATATATACTTGGCGGCATTCAAGCTGGTGAAAGAAGATGAGAGTTCTAGGTGTGGATCCCGGGACAAAAACATTTGATATTGTTGTTATTGAAGATGGTGTTGCAAAGGTTGAGAAAAGCATAGATACTGCTACAATAGCTAAGAACCCAGATATTTTGATAAGTGCTGTGGATAAACTTGAAACTGATTACATTGTTGCGCCCTCGGGATATGGTGTTCCTGTGACTAGGGGAAGTGAGGTTCTTAATCCACGTAGGTTTGCTGTAGAACTGCTACTTCTCAGTACTGAGGATGATATAAGGAGGGGTGTTGAAGCTGGGGAAATAGGGATCTGGGTTTATGATGCACTGTCCAAAGCTGTTGAGCACTTAGTTAAGAGGTATGGTATAAAGGTGCTGTTCTTACCCTCTATAATACTCCTTCCAACAGTTCCTACATATAGAAAGCTCAATAAAATAGATATGGGTACCGTGGATAAACTTGCTGCAACATTTATTGCTATACACAGTTATAGTAATAGAGAAGGTATAGACTATGATAATGTCAATATAGTTGTAGCAGAGCTTGGCTTCGGATACAACGCTGTAATAGCTGTTAGCAAAGGCAAGATTGTTGATGGAATAGGCGGTACATATGCATCAATAGGAACACTCACAGCCGGCTCCCTAGACCTGGAGGTTGTTGTCAGAGTGAGCCACTGGGATAGGTGGGATGTTTTTCATGGAGGCATATTCTATTATACAAACACATTTGATATGAACGCTCTTGCAAAGGCATTTGAAAACAATGAGGAGCCTCAGGCCTCGATATTCAAGGGTTTTGTAGAGGCTGTGGCAAAGGATATCATGAGAGCCTTGGTTGCGAGCCCAAGGGCAGAAGTAGTGATGCTAACAGGCAGACATAGCAGAATAGAACTTGTCAAAAAGCTTCTGCAAGAACTTCTAAGAGATATTGAATTCATTTATACACAGCCACTTAGAGGAGCTCTAATAAGTAAAGAAGCTGCTCAAGGATATGCCGCAATAGGCGAGGGCATTTCTGGAGGATTCTTCAAAGATCTTGTAAAACACATGGAGATAGAGAAAGCATGCGGAACAACAGCAGATTACCTAATACACGAGAAGTTGAAGATATTTAAAGAAAGGATTCAAAACACATATAAAGAGCTTGTCACACATCCAAAAATCTGCATATAGACTGTTACAGGGCTGATGATAAGTTTAGATAGTTGTAAACAGTTGTAAATACTTAGCACTATAGGGTGATGTTTGAATAGCTCTACACCCACTATAAACTCTCGGATGACCTGCACTGCGACGACATAGAGAAAAACTCAGATGAGAGTTCTATGGTGTTGGGCTCGACAGGCACCCATGAAGTGTGGGTGAAGCTAGTGAACCCACACAGAGGTGCAACCCCGCAAACATGTTTAAAACTAATTACAGCTACTCACAGATATTGAAAGCAGGAAAACACAATATAACTACAGGTACCCTCTTGCTTACTTTTGTTGGAGACCTTGCTCTTTAGGGTAGAGAGGTTTGTCGAAACACATAAGTCTCTATTTATTTAAATGCTTTGAGAGCTAGATATAAACAAGCTTAGCACATTGCAAACCTACAACTCCCCAAAACCAGCAACAGTTTAAAACCATGTGAAACTCAAAGCAGTAGCTAAAGACTGTTTAGAAATGCAGTGGTGTGTTTCGCGATGTTTATAAAAATAGTTTTGTTTTGGATGTTCTTTGCTAATTCATTTGACTTGGGTCTATAAAGTGCCCTATAAAGAGTATTGCCTTGTTTTGGCTGTCTCTCAACATGTATATGAAGGGCTTATTTATAATCACCTCTTCTGGGTACACATGGGCAGCTGTTGCTATGATTATTGCTGTAGCGGCTGCTGCTTCTGTACCTTTTTCATAGACCTTGATTATTGCTTGGTGCACAACTTTATCAACATATATATCCCCTCTACTAACATAAGCCATTCTGCTTAGATCAGCATTTCCTGTAAAGACCTCTCTGATTCCAAGTTTTTTGAGGTCGTCGTTAAGATTTCTACGGAATGTTATATTGAACTTGGGCATTATAAGGTGTATGAGAGTCCCTGGCTTGGTGTTATCAAGCTTGCTAAGAGCATTCAGAATGAGATCCCTGTAACTCTTTATTGCTTTACTGAAATTGCCTGGCATTATTATCACCATAGAAATTGTGGTGTTTTTATATGGTATTTCAACAGCTACATAATCATCTCCTCTAGCAACCTTTATGTGAGTGTCGTCAACCTCCATAGCATCAACTTTAACACTACTGCTATCTCTCCAAAACTCTATCTTTCCACAAGGTGTGAACTCTTTTAGCCACTCCCCCTTGAAGTATATCACCGAAACTAGAATAGCAACAGTGTTGTCAGGAACATCATCTCTGCTAAGCAAGTTCTTTATCAAGTTATTTGTTTTATTAGCAACCCAGCTATTGACCTCATCAACAAGCTCATTAATATCACTAGCGAAGCTCCTCACATCACCACCAAAGCATCTCCTCACACCATCCATATAGTCCTCCCTAAAGGGAAAACCACGCTTGAGCCACACACCATTAGCAACATATAGAACTGCACTGCTATTTGAACTGAGTGGTAGCATGGATAAGAGTTGCTGATAAGCTGAGCAAGCATCAGCATTATCGAGACCCATGGCATTGCCAAGCTCTTCTCTGGTAGTTGAATTAGCCCCTTCATAGAGCATTGTCAATGCTATATAGACATTGAATGGAGAAACAATAACATTCTTATCAGCATTGCTAGCCAGCATGAGGCCATAGAGATTCAGCGTAAAATTATTTACCTTCTCAATAACTTCAGGAAGTGTAAGAGCTTTGGCAGGGACAGGAGCTGGGGAACTAAACTGGGGAGATGGTTTTTCAAAGTATACAAATAGCGAAGCCATAGCAAGAATAACCAAAACTATTGCCAATGGGTAATAGAGACTATTGCTCTTCATCACTTTTCCACACCTTAACAAATTAGTTAGCACTAAGTAGTTTATAGTACCTACTTACAGTGACAAGAATGTCACGTAAATCAAGACAAAAAGCAAATGAATTGACAAGTATATGGATAGCTAGTAAACTATAAAAGGTAATGCAGAATAGAAGGTAAAACACCACAGTGATGCAAATTTTAAAGCTTAGGAAATGTATATGTAGAGAAGTGCGCTAATTCAGTATAGACTTGAAAATAAACTTTCTGAACTCCCCCAATAGCAATGCTTATTTCACGACTTTAATCTGTTAGTTGCCTGTTATAACCCGAAAGCCTCGCCATTTATGGTGGAGATGAATGAAAAGTTTATGAGCTTCCTCTGTTTTGATTGCTTTTGGTGATGAGTAATATTAGAGCTGTTGTTGCCTCTAAGCACTTGAATGCTGGATTGGCAATCACATGAACTGGCTGAGATGTGGGAGGCTATGGCCCTCCCAACCACCCCTCAAATGACAGATGTAAAACAGAACAGATGAGGAGAGCCAATGAGCTGCCCCAGGGGGCCCTGGCCCTTCAGAGCAGGGAGGAGGTCAGACTAAAGATCCCTTTTTGATAGAGTTGTGCTGATGTTATTAGATTTATATCATTGGTTTAATAGCGTGATTGTCTTTTGCGAATTAAGTTCGGCAAATGTCTGAAGATAGAGGAGTACAGAGGTTCTATGCTTGCATTCATCGATTGGAAAAAAGCTCTTGATAGTTACTCACATTTTGTGAGTTTGGTTTTTATAGTCATACCCTTCTTTGAAGTGATTTCGAGGTGTGGTGCTAGTTGGGCTCAAGCAATGCTATGATTGAGGTTGTTAATGTGTGGAAAGTATATCGTGTTGGAAAAGTTGAGTACCCAGCACTTAGAGGTGTGACAATGAGTGTGGAGAAAGGTGAGTTTCTTTGTATAGTTGGACCCTCTGGCTCTGGAAAATCATCGCTAATAAACATACTGGGTGCTATGGATAGACCTACTAAAGGTGAGGTCATTTTTGAAAAGGTTCCACTTAGTAAGCTATCTGATGACAAGCTTGCAGAGCTGAGGAATAGGAGAATGGGCTTTGTTTTTCAAACAATTAACCTCCTCAACCATCTAACAGTTTTAGAGAATGTTGAGCTCCCCATGATGGTTCTCGGCATACCGCCTAAAAAGCGTAGAGAAAGAGCCATAGAGGTGCTTAGCAGGTTTCTGCCAGAATCAACATTTTATAAAAAGCCTTTGGAGATTAGTGGGGGAGAGCAGCAGAGAGTTGCAATTGCAAGGGCGCTGGCAAATAATCCAGATGTTATCCTCGCTGATGAACCTACAGGAAACCTGGACTCTGCTAATGCACAGCAAGTTGCAAAGATATTTAGGGAGCTTAGAGATGAGGGGAGAACCATAATTATGGTAACACATAACCTAGAGCTAACGAATTATGCAGACAGGGTAGTGAGGCTGAGGGATGGGCAAATAGTAGAGGTGGTTAAGAAATGAGTAGTGAGAGCATGCTTAGAAATATGCTAGTTCTCACAACACTCCTGCTAATCACACTTCTCTACATACCGCTATACACATCCCCAGTATATTCCCAGGGAGGGCAATTCGAGGTTGTTGGAGTTACATGGGGCACTACAACATCACCTACATGTGTAGGTCCTTGGATGCAAGCACAAATGCTAACAGTAACATTAATGTACAATGGAAATACTAGTCTACCAGGTCTCAAAGCTGAGCTATACTTGCCGCAACCCCTCAGAGATAGCATAAGCAAGTCAAGCATTGCTACTGCATACTACATGCAGCCTGTGGTAAGGGGGCAGCCAATCTCCTTAACATTCTGGATAGATGTTGGGAATGCTGCAGTGGGTGACTATAGTACATACATGATTCTGTACACGTATGTAAATGGGGTGTGGACTCCAGTTTCAGCAAAGACTATAACCATAAGTATTAAGTATACTGAGAACCTCACAATAGGGCCCAGCATCATCACAGCTTACCCTGGATATACAAACATAAGCATACAGTTAAAGAATCTAGGACTAGGCTATGCTCATGGAGCCTCCCTCACAGTATCGTCACAGTCACCACAAGTATCAGTTGTTGCGCAGCGTATTTGGATAGGGGAAATACCGCCACAGAGCTCTACTAATATAAGCATACCCCTCTACATATCGCCAGCATTGGCAGGCTCTATAGCACCTCTATCCCTAGCCATAAACTATGTTGATGCATGTGGCTTTAGCAGGTCCCTCACATCAGCACTATACCTATCTGTCGTCCAGCCAATACCACCACAAATCGCTTTGAGCATTTCACCATCAACTATTATAGCAGGAGCAAAAAACAATGTAACTGTGTCCATAGTTAACAACGGATCTACAACTATCAAAGGTATTACCATCTCCTTCACCTTCCCACAGCAGGTAATACTAGTTAATGGCTCTCTAAAGTGGTTTATAGACGAGCTAGAGCCTAGCTCATCGGCAAGCACATCCCTTATCTTAACCTCCATAGGTGTTTCGAGTAGCAAGTCTGTGACTCAAATCACCGCTACAGTTACTTACACAGATCAGTACGGTATAAGCAGAAGTGATGTAATACCTCTCACCCTAACCATAGTTAAGCCCGCGACTCTCATAGATGTGGATATAGAGCCTAGGAACCTCACTCCGGGAAGTGTTAATGAATTAACACTAATTGTGCGCAATGTAGGGAATGCCACGGCATATGGACTAGATCTGTTGGCTACATTGCCGCAGTTCCTGATATTTAAGGATTTTGATGGGAGGTGGTATGTAGGTGATTTAAAGCCAGGCGAAGAAAGAGTGAGAGTGCTAACCCTCATAGCGCCCTCAACAACTAGCAGTGCCATTCAAATACCTGTAACGCTTAGCTATGCAGATGCAGCTCTTACCTCAAGATCTGAAACAAGATATGTAGTGCTAGTGGTAAAACCAATTGCAACCCTTCTCACAACATCTATAGAACCTGAGCAAGTTACTGTAGGGAACAACAACATTACTATAAGTGTTAAGAACTCTGGAAACATAAGCATCTACAATGTGCAAGCAATAATCTCTGTGCAGGGTGCAGCTTTCATAGGGTTTGATGGGAAGTGGCGTATAGGAGATCTAGAGCCTGGTGAGGAAAAGAGTATTACATTACAGCTCGCAACACCCTCATCATCTAACACTATTCAGATTTCTGTAGCTTATAGCTATACAGATGTTGGGGGAAGTAGCAGGAGTGAGAATAGCGTGATTGTGTTAGAGGTGTTGCAGCCAACAATAAACATAGCTATATGGGCAAAGCCACAAAACTTGAGCATTGGAGACAACAATGTCACTATATACATTCAGAATAGAGGTAATAGCACCATCTACAACACAATGATTGCACTTACAATACCTCAGCAGATAGCACTATTGAACTCTGATGGCAGGGTATATATAGGCGATGTCGGACCTGGCGAAACAAAAGCATTCTCCCTACACATGACCGTGGCCTCTGGATCCAATGTGGTGCAGATGCCAGTAACAATAATCTATACTGATGTGGGTGGAGCCTCTAGAAGTGAGAACAGGGTACTTAGCTTCAGGGTAGCAGCGCAACCAACGATAGCAAATTTTGAGGTATCTATAGAGCCTAGCAGTATAGTAAGTGGTGTGCAATCAAAGCTAAGGGTAACTGTAGTAAATATAGCAAGCAAGAGGCTTGATAACATCTCAGCTTCAATATCTTCACAAGCACTAGCTTTCGTGGGATTCGATGGAAAGTGGCTTATAGGCTCCTTAAAACCGGGTGAGGCTAGGAGTATAGATCTGCCGATATATATAAACCCTGTTCAGACCTCGCAAAACATTGCTATAACAGTTGTACTTACATATATCGATACATCCACGGGAAGCAGCAATTCTGAATCATACACACTTACCATAATAGCTCTGCCTAACACCTTAAAGCAGCCTCCAGAGGTGTCTGTTTATCCACAAGTGTTGGTTGCTGGTGGTGTGAATAACCTAACTATGTCTATTAGAAATCCAAACACCTTCAATATAAGCGCAATAGGCATTAGCATAACGCCTCCAGCACAAACATCGTTGCTAGCCTCGGACACATACTTCATACCACTGCTTAAGCCAGGCGATGAATATATCATAACAGTGCCTCTATACATCCCACCAACTTTTGGTTCTGCAACAACCTCCCTAGCGATAGCCGTGAGCTACTTCGACGGAGCATCTACAGGTACACTTTCAAAGAGTGTAGCATTTCTCGTAGCTTTGCCACCAATGCTTAAAGTAACAAATTACGCCATCCTGCCACAAACAATAACACCTGGACAAACATTTTCAGTAACACTTACAATAGCTAATGCAGGTATTGGAACAGCGTATAATGTCACAGTAATAGCATTACCAAGTCCACTCTATACTCCACTTCTAGGCTCCCAGACATTCGTTGGTGATCTAGCTAAAGGAGCCTCAACAACAGTTACATTTAGCTTTAGAGCCTCTAGCCAGCTAAACGCAACTAACTACAACATCACTATCATAGGAAGACCTAACATTACAAGAACCTTCACCACAAGACCATTTCCAACAGTGTCCCGCAGCATTCCATACCCCAACATTACGAGACTTCCATACGCTACTCAAGCACCTCACGTTGCCATACTGATTACATTCATGGATAACATTGGTAGAAAGTACAATACAACTCTACTAATACCCCTAACCATGGTGCCGAGCAACGTAGTCACAGTAACTGCAACAAATGCTGCTGAAGGAACCTTCAGTAACCATCTGGTTTTGTCATTGGCTGTAATTGTGGTTGTTATAGTGGCTATAACATATGTTATAATAAGGGTGAGGAAGAAGTGAGGGTATTAGATGTATTTCGCCTTGCATTCAAAGCACTATCAACACACAAGATCAGAACAACACTCCTAGTTCTCAGTGTAGTGGTTGGCGTTGCAGCTATAGTTGCTCTAACAGCTCAGACTGAGGGTGTTGGGAGGAGCATTATCTCCTCTTTTCAGAGTCTTGGTCCTGACACCATTATAGTAAATGTTATGGGCAGGGGATTAACAGAGGCAGATATAGCATTAATATCCTCGCTAGAGAATGTGAGAGAGGTTATACCAGTTATAAGAGAAACCGCAAGTGTTAACCTAGGTGGTAGCACAGTAAATGCAGTGATATATGGGATCTCCTCTGATGGGTTAAAGGATGTTTTGGGAGATTTAAAGCTTATTGATGGTTCTCCATATCCAGATGCGTCTGTGCCTCTAGCAGTTGTTGGAAATCAGATAGCCACATCAAATACTACAAATCAGCTAATAATACTCCCAGGGCAAGTACTTACAGTGAGTATCAGGGGGGGTCCAGCTTCAGTAGCTTCATCTATAACTATGATTGTTTCAGGTATTCTCGATAAATATGGCATTACAGGCTTTATATCACCAGATACAAGTATTTTCATACCTCTTCAGGCAGCTCAGCAAATATTTAATAGAAGGTGGTTCAATATGCTGATAGTTAAAGCCAGTGATCCTAATTCTGTAGATAGTGTGATAGAGGATTTGAGGAATGTATATGGGGGAACAATAAACGCCATGTCTCCTACACAAATAGCTCAGACCATGCAAAACGTTGTTCTGCAGATGTCCATTCTTCTAGGAGGAATTGCTGCAATATCATTGATTGCTGCTGCTTTAGGCATATTCAACATGATGCTAGTGACTGTTACTGAGAGGACTAGGGAGATAGGGACATTAAAGGCCTTGGGGTTTAAGAACAGACATATATTGACTCAGATTATTCTCGAAGGACTTCTAATTGGGTTGTTTGGAGGTGTAGCAGGGGTAGTCATAGGCATTGCTGCAGCATACATGCTACCAAACATCGTTACAAGGGGGTTGTTTAGAGCACCTATGCCAGGTGTGGGTAGAGCACAATATGCATCGCCAGTGCTACGCATCTCTTACGCACCTTACATAAATCCATTTATGGTGGTAGTATCCTTTGCACTAGCAGTAGTTATAAGTGTGCTTTCAAGTCTTTATCCTGCTTGGAGAGCGGCTAAAATGGATCCTGTCAGGGCACTGAGATATGAGTAGCAATAAAGCTAAGAGCCTCTAGTGAGTGACACTTTTTGAGGTGTGGAGTGCTGTGCGTAGAGATACAGTTATGGTGTTAGTTATAAGTCTAGCAATAGCATTGATATGGCCTTTAACAACGTATATAATATACCCCATTCCCCATGAGGATGTTGAATTTATCACTAACATTAGCGATTTTGCTTTTCCTGAGAGACCCCCGCCAGGTTTTTTAATTGGTGTAGGAGGACTTTTAACGTTTAGGGGATCAGGTTTTGAGTTTAAAGGTGTTGCTATATCTGCTCGTGGAGATATAGCCATTATTAAATTGGAGTCTGGAGAAACTATAGCAATGCTATTTATGCCGAGATATAGGTGTATTGGTGTAGAGGGTGTGTTAAGCGGTTATGAGTTGGCAAAGTTTATAGCTAATAAGAGTGCTGTGGTTAAAGGGCACATGTTCTTAACTCGCGGAGGCTATGTACTCATACCGCTCGAGGTTATTGTAGAGAATAGAACATGTATAGCTATATTCCCTCACCGTAGATAGACTGTAACTGTGGTAGGAAATTTGCCATGAATTTATATATGCTTCTACTCTTGATAGTTGAATCTATTAGCATAGCTGCGTTTACTTATCTATCTATTTTATTCATCAGAGTTTATAGGAGAATTAAATCAGAGAGTATTCTATTCTACACAATATTTATTTTGCTTCTTCTCTTAGGGCAGCTCTGTGGAATTCTATCCACTGTAGTGTCCAATGCGAGAATAGCTGCAACACTATATGTCGCATCATCATCACTTGCTGTTGCAGGTTTTATGATAACGCTTTTCTCATCCTTTAGCTCTAATGAGCTATACATAGTTATACCAATATTCATCGCCTCTCCAGATATATTAGCAGGGATATTATCAACAGTGTTTGTGATAGAGAGTGTTAGGGGAAGGACAAGATATTTCATATCAATTCTATCAGCATCTTATTACATCAGAGGCATAGGAACCCTATTAACAGCTTTCCAAGGATCATTACTAGCACTATTAATCTCTGAAACCATAAGAGCTAGTGCAGTAGTACTCCTAGCACTTCATCACACTGCCCAGGTACTAGCATATGGCGAAGAAAAGAGATAGACTAGAGATAATATTTGAGATCCTTGATGCACTTTCTAAAGAACCACTAAATCCCACAAAGCTAGCAACACTAGTGAACATGCCTTACGATAGGCTTAAAAAGTTGCTGGAAGAGTTGATAGAGAAGGGAATGGTTCAATGCGAGGAGCAGGGAAAAGCAAAGATATTTAGACTAACCTCACAAGGGTTCAAGATCCATGAAGAACTGAAAAAAGTTAGAAAGATACTGCAAGACTATGGAATATTAAAGTAACCTCTCCTCCACTATAAAGGACTAGGGCTCCTAGATAACCAACCAGCTTTCCATATCTATTTGAACTATTATGAGTTTGAAGCGTTTTGCAAATATCTCTAGACACTTCTTAATGAGGTGTTGAAGGTTTGAAAATTTTGGCTATTGATTACTTCTGATTACCCATGCTTCTGAAAGCCACAGGACTTTGAACCTCTGAATAGCTCCTAGTCTCGGCATCTAGATAGAGGCTTTAGTGAAAACAGCTTTGAGAAGCCGTAGCCTGCCTATAGTTAGCTGTGATTAGCTGTAAATAGCTGGCCTAGATTTATTAACCTCTCCACAATAGCTGGCTCCCTCCTTCTGCATATACCATATATCAAGCAAACCACCAGAACATCAAAATCTTGCTGAATATCAAAACCATAGTAAGCAAGGATCTTCACAATAGCACTCAAATAATTAGTGCAGGTAAGTATTGCCACTTATAAACAAGCACCGCTCCACATATGCACCACCCCCAGAATAAAAACTTAGACGTTTGTAATCGCATCCATGCATCAACAGAGAAGTGGATATAATATAAATCTGCTCAAGATTATTCGTTACTTGCTATAAGGCGTCTAATGGTTTTCCAGGCTCCGAGTGTTATTGGTACTACGTAGCATACTACTGTGGCATTAAATATTGCAATATATGGCAGACACTTCATTGTGAAATCGTATGCAGTTTCAAATGTTTTCATCCATCCGGCCCATAATAGCCAGTAGGGAGTTACGAGGTAGTTTAGTAGTAGCATTGCACCAACTCTGCTAATAAGTGCCATTATAAATGCTGCAATCGATGCCTTAGTAAAACTGTGAGTTTTTGAAAGCTTTTTGAACACAATTGCTAGAGGTATTGCTGTGAAGGCCTCTGCTACAACTTTCATTGAAGGTCCTATAATACGTGTTGGATCTTTTGTCAGGTATACTGCACCTAGCCAGAATATTGGTAGTGAAGATGTTCCGAGCCTTAAACTAATGAGCATTAATATAGCTATTGGTATGCCTGACAAATCGTATGTCAGGAATGTAGCTAGTGGGAATGGGAATTGAAATATGTGGAGGATTATTGCAAGTGCTGTAAATAGTAATAGGTATGCTAGTTCAATGGAGCTTGCGATACTCTGACTTTCTCTCTTGGGCTTCTTCAATTTTGAACACCTACTTTTTGTTATGTGCTGTTAACTGGATTTTGTATAGTCAATTCTTTTTAAGGTTTGCGTTTAAGCTTTTTATATTTAAACTTTTTAAACAGAGTTTAAACAATAACATTATCGGTGTGTTGCTATGAAGAAGGTTTACAGGCTTCAAGCAATTGGTGGATCTATATATGTAGCACTACCTAAGGAGTGGCTTAAGAGATTCAACTTGGATAAGGGATCAGCTGTTGAAGTTATTGTAGATTCTGATAGAGGGCTTAAGATCCTGCCCCTGGAGAGAGGAGTAAGCCAGGAAGGTGTTTCAAAGAATTTAGAGATAGAGATCTTTGTTGAAAAACCAGCTGAAGTATTTACATCCCTTTTAACAGCTTACCTCAGGGGATTTGATACAATAACATTGAAATTTTCCAGTGGTAATGTCGAGAAGGAGGTTAAGGATATTATAGACAATGCTAAAGAACTTCTTCTCGGGCTTGAAACTGTTGATACAGGTAGTAACTACATCGTGTTGAAGATACTTGCCTCAGAAGATGTTGATATAGATCAGCTTGTGAAAAACATGCACAAAATTGCAAGATCCATGTACCTAGACTCTCTTCAGGCACTTGAGCAACGAGATGTGGAACTGGCTAAGGCAGTAACGCTTAGGGATCGTGACATAAATAGGCTGTACTTCTACATAACAAGAGCAATTAGAAAGAAGATTCTAAGCCCAGAATCGGTGGAGCCGAGAAACTTGTTGAAGCTTATTGACATGAGGATGCTGATAAAGTTTATAGAGAGTATCGGAGATGAAGCTAAGAATGCAGCTCTATCAGTTATAGAAATGGCATTGAAAGGCTTAAAAACACCAAATGAGTACATGGATACTGTGAAGGAAGGAATAACAAAAATAGATGGAGTATACAAGACAGCGGTCATGAAAGCATACGACAAAGCGCTAGATATAACCGAGCTTCGAGAATACATGAAATTATGCTCCCTTGTTAAGGACACACTAAGGCATATAAGAATTAGAATCGCTGAACAAGGCACTCTATACTGGTTTACAGAGTTTCTGAGATCATACGAAAACATAGCTATGAATGTTTATGATATACTTAGCTTAATGCCACCAGAAATAGCCCCTACAACAATGATCTATGAATGAGCATATTTAATCAATCTAGATTGAGTATAGCAACATGGCCACAGGGCTGGGGGGATCCCGCTAACGGTACTCGATGTTATCTGTGAATTGTATTTCCGTTAGTGGGGTTGCACCTCTATGTGGGCTCACCAGCATCACCCACACCCCATAGGTGTCTGTAGAGCCAAACGCCACGAGGCCCCCATCCGAAATCTCTATATCAACTCAGTGCAGATAATCCGAGAAACTATAAAGTATAGAGTTGTTTAAACATTAACTCTAAGAGCCAAGTATCTACAGATATTCACAGATATCTAAACTTACCATCAGTTATGTAACAGCCTCGCTATTACTAGGTGTGTTAATGGCTATTGAAGTTAATTAGTTTAGTAACTTCATGCTTAAGCAAACTAGAAAAACTTATATACTAGTAAATCTTGAGTTGTACTAGGATTTTTGAAATGGAGCAAATTGTTAAAGTTACTCGCAATTTTCAAGTTACTATTCCTGCTGTTATTAGAGATAAGATTGGGCTGAAGGAAGGCGATATTGTTAAGGTGATTTATGACGAGAAGGAAGGGGTTATAAAGATTGTTCCTATAAAGAGGAAGAGAACTACTATTAGGTTGGGTAAGAGTATTAGTGTTGAGGAGATAGAGGAAGCTGTTGAGGGAATGATAAGTGAAGCTGTTACCAGATACTAACATACTTATCTATGATACTGTTGAAGATAGTGAATACCATAGTATAGCTTCAGAGATTATTGATAAAGCCATACAAATCTTTATACCATCTATCGTTATACATGAATACTTATGGGTGATGCTTAGACTGTTGCAAGCACCTCTCAATATTATTGAAATAAAGTTGTGCGAGTACCTCGAGGATCCAAGAACAGTGTATATATTAGAGAGCATAGATGTTCTTGTCAATGCCTTAAAAATGCTTACAGAAGATAAGCAAGATGTTAAAGAGATAAACGATTACATAATTCTCTCGACGGCACAAAAATATAATCTCATGTTAGCAACATTTGATAAAAAGCTTAGAAAGATAGCTATTAATAGAAATTTAAAAGTAGTACCATGAAAAGCATCATCCTTTCACTCTTCTGCCAAAGCTAACTACAAAAACTTTGCTTAACTACTTAGTATCGGCGAAACTACTTCAGCAATTTCTGTTAATAATATGAAAACTTGGTGGTGTAAAGCAAGGTTTTGCTAATTTATTAATTGCTTAGAAAGAGCACTTTACATGATTTTCTCTATGACTACACCCTCACCTCCTAAGCAAAAATGTAGAATGTTGCAAGTAATGCTATTCAGTTTATTAATATGAGTCTCCTCATATAGCTTAACTCCTGTTATGAACCTTCATTAACGCTCTTACGGGTCTTAGCTCTCTTTTGAAGGAGCTGTTTTGGTCTTCATAATCATTTGTAGTGCTCATATTCATTGATTTCTAAGACCTCTTAATGCTATTAGGTATGCTGATGCGACATGTCTATCTAGTCCTTATCTCTTCATAGGTTCTTATTCAAGGCTATAGCCAAACAAAACTTATAATCTTCAGAGACTCAGTATTTAATCAGTGACCCCTGGTTTCCTAGACCCGTAGGGTTGTGAATCGCTAGGCAACTAGCGATGAACTTCTGCAGTGAGCGGGCTTGGGGAGACCGTTGAGAAGCAGATGGTGGGGGGCCTTGAGATCAGCGAATATGAGAAGCTGTGAACCACCATCTGCAGAGAGACGGTATCTAAACACCTTCACACATCCAGAAGAGCTGTAGTGGGGGGTGTGGCTTGGAGAGGTTTGAGGAGGCTAAGAGGTGGCTTATGCAAACACTTAGAGACCTTAGCGCTGCTGTAGAGAGCTTTAGGGATGGGTACTTTGAGTGGAGCTGTTTTCAAGCACAGCAAGCAGCTGAAAAAGCTGTTAAAGCTCTTCTCTATGCACATGGAAGAAGCTCGTGGGGTCACACAATAGTAGAGCTGCTCGACTACCTAAAGGATGTTGAAGGGGTTTCAGAAGAGCTCTACACCTATGCCAGAGAGCTTGATAGGCACTACATTCCATCGAGATATCCAAATGCGTTTGAGTCTGGATACCCAGCTCTATACTATGACAGTGCTGTAGCTGAAAGAGCTCTTAACTCAGCCAACAAAATTATTGAGTGGGTGAAACAACGTTTGAAAGCTCTTGGGCTAAGCGTATAGAGGCTACATTGCCTGAGCTTGGAAAGAGGCTTAGAATTGAAGCTGCCCTAGTCTTCGGGTCGTGGGCTAGGAGTGGAGGTGGTGAGTGGAGTGATATCGACTTGCTAATAGTTAGCGATGACGCTAAACACATAGGCATTTTAGAGAGGTTTTCAATAGCCGCAGAGCTTAGGAGAGAGAAGATAGATGCATTCATCTATACATACGAAGAGCTGGTAAATATGATGAACAAAGGTAATCCACTAGCACTATCAGCACTCATAGAAGGAATACCAATAAAACTAAGCAAGAGAATTGAAGAGCTGAAGAACAAAGCTCAGAAAATGTATAAACGAGTTGGAAGGTGCTGGGTAGCCCAGCTCCCAAAGTGAAATACGTTCTCATTATCAAATGCGCCTTGGTATTCAGAGCTCGTGAACTTTGTAAAGCAGAGAGCTAAACAAGCCTCCTACCCTATGTAGAGCGCTGACATACTCACATTAAGTTGCACTAATACATCTATTTCTAAAGCTTTTTTGCAAAGCCCTAACACTCAGTGCACACAAGTGTTGCACCTATAACTGAGTAGGTGCAGAGCTCTCTAAAACTTTGTGATGCAATATTACTCAAGAGCAGCACTACTACAGTTTATTAAGATGCGCGGGGGGTTCTGAATACTTAACTTAGCTACAAATGCTTCGTAATCCTGTGTATAGAGCAACACTTTTACAAGACTTAAAGTTGTTGACCGTTGATGAAGAGCTAATAAGCTTTGTGAAGAGCTATGGCTATTCAGAGACCTTTATTTCTCTATAGCGATCTTTGGAGCTGTGGCTGAGTAGTTAGAACATTTCTAATTTGTTTTCGGTACAACTCAAATTCTATGTATATTGTTATTACTGAAAGCACTAAGGGTAGCAGGGCTAGCGCTATTAGTATCCATGGGTTCTTCAGTAAGGCTATGTATAGCGGTGTGTAGATTATGCTACTTCTCTCGAGGCATAGCATCCCAGCTAAGGTACTTACACATCCTCCTAGTGGTAAAGCAGGTACTATATCAGCTACAGCAACTCTTAGGAGAGCCATGAAGAGTGTTACTAGAAGCATTGCTACAAGGCCTGAGGCAGGTATATACTCAAGGTAAACAATGTTAATAACCTTCAGGGTATCAACCCCGTTACTACGAACAACATGTATCTCCTCCTTACTCGTCAAGAGCCTTGTCAAGCCATACACACTGAAAACAATTGTTATTGATGCTCCTATGAATATAGCAAGGGAAATAATCGATAAGTTCTCAAGAGCTCTAAAGATGACGGGCTTGCCAAGCACATAGACTCTGCTACTTGTGAAGCTTACGACACCCTCAACAATGCCTCCACCAATAACAGCTACTGGTGTTGCTATGGAGATAACTATGAATACAGCTATAGCTATGCTAGTAACAGCTGTAGCAATGAAGAGAGCGATATGTTTTCTGCTCAGGTATAGCCTCTCAACAGTTATGCTAGGGTATCCTAATCTCTGCCCCTTGCCCACGAACAACACCCAAGAAGTTGTAGTAAACCCTAGCTGTGTAGGCACCTCTCTCCTTAACAAACCTGCTAAACTCTATGGCAAGCTGAGACAGTGGCTCAACTCTGTACTCCATAGAGAACACAACTGCTTGCCTAGTATGCGAGAACAGCTCAACCCTAACACTTATCGGCACAGGATTGTCGTTGTTGATGACTAGGGTATCGTTAAAGGACTTAACTATTGGCTCTCTCCAGTTAAACACCGCTACATAGCTACCCCTAAGCTCGCCCCTATCAAGCTTAAAGATGCAGTCAATTGAGAAGCTCTCCATAACGCTTGCTGGTGGCGATGGCAGGTAGCCAACACCTTTAGCACTAGTCCTGTTCCACAGGAACTGATAGAAATCCCTAGGTATGTGAACATCTATTATTGCTGTAGAGCCATTAACAAACCTAGTTGTGTTAACCCCTAGAGAACCACCAACAATACATGATGCGTCAACAAGGCTAAGCTCCGACAAGTTAAGCACAATTCTATAGATGCTTCTGTAGAGGTCTAGAGACGCAGATAAGAGATCTATCCTCGGTGTGTAGTAGAATGGGGGGCTATTATCGATGTATGTAA
>JAPWTX010000039.1 GCA_028275825.1 Ignisphaera sp.
ACAGTAACTGTAGCACCAGGAGCTCCAGGAGCTGTAACAGTAACAATACTGAGAGTTGGTGTTGGAATATACTGAGTAACAGTAGTAACACCAGCAGGACCCCTAGGCAAAGTAGCAACAAGAGCAACACCCACAACAGACAACACCAGTAGTAGTATTAGTAGATACACGACGGTTTTTGACATTGGTGCTGACATTTATTTCACCTTCTTATGATATTAGCTGTTAGTTGAGTTTTATAAGCTTTAATGAAATTTTTAGTGAAAAGTTTGTTTAGTGAGGGTTACAATAGTAATATCGCTAAGTGGAGTTAGTGCAGTATTGTTTTCTATTATCTTAGAATGTGAATAGTTTTGCTAATACAGATTTATAAACTGTTTTGATGCAATTTGAGATGTTGAGATTGCCAAGGTGTTTTAATTGGAGGATAGACAGGCTCTACTTGCAGAGAATATTGTGAAGAGATTTCCTGGGGTAGTTGCTGTGAATAATGTTACGTTTGAGCTGAGGTATGGTGAAATACATGGATTGTTGGGACAGAATGGTGCGGGTAAGTCGACGCTTCTTAGGGTTATATATGGTGTGCATAAGCCTGATCATGGCAACATATATATTGATGGCAGGAAGATTGTTTTAAAGAGTCCTAGGGATGCTCGAATGCATGGTATTGCGCTAGTGCATCAAGAGATCACAGTCATACCGGATCTAACTGTTTTAGAGAATATAGCTTTGCTGGGGTTTTCATGGAATTGGCTTACATCGAGGTTTGATTATGCCAGCTTTAAAGAGTATATAGATAGAATTATGTCTAGGTTTAGGGTGGAGCTTGAGCTTAGTGAAAAAGTGAGGAACCTTAGTGCTGCTGAGAGAATGCTTCTGCAGGTTGTAGCTGCTTTAAGCATCAATGCAAAGATACTACTACTAGATGAACCTACAAGTCCTCTATCTCTTCACGAAATTGAAAGACTGTTTGATGTATTGAATCAGCTTAGAAAAGAGGGTTTAGCTACAGTGTTTGTAACTCATAGGGTGAATGAAGCTATAGATGTGTGTGATAGAATAACGATTCTGAGGAATGGAGAGAAGATAGCTACAGTTGAGAGTAGAGCTATAGATGTTCACACATTGATAAAGCTGATGCTAGGAAGAGAGCCAGAGGAGTTATATAAAGTTAGGACGGATAAGGATGTTGAGCTGGTTATAGGTAGATATGCAACTGAAATTCCATTGATTGAGATGAGAAATGTATCTACACAACCGCAGAGAGCTGCAGAGATGCCTTTGAAGAAAATCAATCTCAAAATCTATGAAGGTGAAGTTGTGGCAGTATTTGGTTTTGTTGGTGCAGGTAAAACAGAGCTGGGTAAAGCTTTAATAGGGTTGACCAAGATATCCCACGGAGATTTTCTCTACATGGGTAAAAGGGTTAAGATAAAGAGCCCTGTAGATGCTGTTAGATATGGTATTTTCTATCTCCCTGAAGATAGGAAGATAGAAGGCATAATACCTCACTTCACCGTCGCTTCAAACATGGATATATCATCTCTAAATATTGTAAAGAGATTTGGCATATTTGTTGATGGGGCGAGAGAGCTGAGAATATCCTTAGATATGATAAAGAGGCTTAATATTGTGACCTCATCGCCTTACGCCAGAATAACTCAGCTAAGTGGAGGTAATCAGCAAAAAGTTCTTGTTGCAAGAGCTATGCTAACAAAAGCAAGACTTGTAATATTTGATGAACCTACTGTCGGCATAGATGTTGCTACTAAAGCTGAGATTAGGAGGTTGATATTTAGGTATGCTAGGGAGAGAGGGGTATCGTCCTTGGTGCTGACTAGCGATGTTGATGAAGCGCTTGGATTGGCTGATAGAATCTATGTTATGAGGGATGGTGAAATTATTCGTGAGTACATCAATAGAAATGTAGATAGAGACGAAATACTTAAAAACTTAGCGTAGCAAAATACCGTGGTGTAATTAAATGGCTTTAAAATCAAGCATAAATAGCGCATTGGCCAAATTTAAACATTTTTACTCATCTTACGAGCTCTCTAGAGCTCTTGTACCATTGATAGTTTTAATCATAGCATCTATTGCTATGTCCCCTCAGTACTTTTTGAATCCTATGAACATCAAAGTTGTGTTAATGCAAATAACACCACTAGCTCTGATAGCCACTGGTGAAATGCCAATAATATTGATGGGCAGCATTGATCTGAGTCCTGGCTCAGCACAAGCAGCAACAGCTATGATTGCTGCTATACTGACTAGAACTACCAATAATATATTGCTTGCAATCATGGCCGCCGTTGCTCTTGGAACACTGATTGGCGTCATCAATGGTGTGCTAGTTGCTAAACTTAGAATATACTCATTTGTAGCAACACTTGCAGCTCTGGTTATCTGGAGGTCGTTTGTCATAATTGTGTCGGGAGGTAAGCTAATCTATGGCCTTACACAGTATGCCATGTTTACCCAAGATTTCGGTACATATATTCCCATAGGATTTGTTCTCACAGTATTCATAATAATAGTTGTGTATGTGCTACTAACAAGAACTGTTATCGGTAGATACATTTATGGTTTAGGAAGCAATGAGGAAGCTGTTAGGCTTGCTGGTGTGAGAGCAGACTTTGTGAAGTTCCTTGCATTCACCATAGCTGGTACACTATATGGTTTAGGAGGTGTAATGCTTATAGCTATGGGAGGATTTGCTGTTGATCCATGGACTGCGAGGGGTAATGAACTCAACGCTATTGCTTCATGTGTTTTAGGAGGGATAATGCTAACAGGTGGAAGTGGTCATCCACTCGGAAGCCTACTTGGAGCCTCTATGCTAACAATACTCACAAACATACTTGTACTACTAGGCGTAACTGAAATTGCTGTTCAGCAAACCGTCGTAGGAATAGTGCTAATAGCAGCTGCAACTGCGTTAACCAGAGGACTTAGATACGTTAAGTAGTGTCTACCGCCATTTCAATCATTTTAGTTTTTTAGAGTTTTATTCAGTGATTTTCTCTCCACCTCATTAGCAGCAGTGCCACCTCTAGAGAGGGGGTTCGATGAACATTAAGACAAGTCTAGTGAAAGAAGATTCTTGAGAACACAAGTTAATACTCATTGTCAATGGCTTATGGAGATACATAGATTTTATCATAATGACAATGAGTCCAGGAATCTGTGAATTCTTTGCACTACACTGACAATTCTAAGAGCTTAAACCATCATACTGATGAAAACTGGTTCAAGGTGGTAAGGTGTTTACAGATTTCATGTCTTGAAGGCGACTTTCTATGGTTATCTAATAGTTGTTGACATGGGTTTGCAGAGCTGAAGATAAGTGCTGAAGGGTTATAGACTTTGGGATGGACAAAAATATTGTACTTGTAAATATCTTAGTTGCGACTTATTTAGAGTTTACTGTGGCTTGATATAGGCTTATATTTTTGCTCAATAACGATTATTGTTGGTGAGTTGTGTATTATGAAGCTTTCAACAATTGGAATAGCCATGCTTGGGGATGAGAGAAGGGCTGTGATGGAGCGTCTTGAGGGTGAGTGTATAAAGCGTATGAAGAGGCTTGCTGAGATTATTAAGGCTAAGGTTAAGTATTATAATGGTGTGTCTCCAGAGGTTGTTGTTGCTCCTAAGGTTGTGTCTTCTGTGAGGGATTCTAAGGAGGTGGGTGAATATTTTGTTAGAAGCAATGTTAAGATTCTAATCATTCAGTACTATATCTGGGACTACCCATACCTTGTATGGCCTCTGGTGAATACTCTTGGTAGAGATAAGCCTATACTAAACGTGTCTAACAACGAGGGGGAGTACCCAGGTAATGTAGGTCTATTGGCAACTGATGGTGCTCTTAGACAGATTGGGTTGAGGACTCATAGAGTTATTGGCGATATTGAGGATCCTAAGATACAGGAGGAGATAGTTGATTGGATAAGAGCTGCAGAGGCTTACACCTCTCTAAGAGGCCAGGTGTATGGGGTGTATGGAGGTCATTCAATGGGTATGGAGACAGGCTACTTCCATATGATACCTGTGCAGAAGGTGTTAGGTATTACAGGGTATCAGATTGACCAGCTTCTAATCGCTAAATACATGGAGAGAGTTGATGAAAATGAAGTTGAGAAGGGGTTTAGATGGTTCACAGAGATGCTTGGAGATAGAATTAAATATGATGGAAAGATGCTTACACCAGAGAAGCTAAAGACTCAGCTAAGGCTTTACCTAGCTATGAAGAAGATCAATGAGGAGTACGGCTTTGATTTCTGTGGGATAAAGGGTCAGAGAGAGTTAACAGAACACGTTGTTATAACAGACGTGGCTGAGATGCTCATGAACGATCCTTATGATTGGAACGGCTCTAAAGAGCCATTTGTATGTGCAACAGAAGCAGATTCATTTGGCGCCATAACTATGCAGATCCTCAAGTATATAGGTGGAGGTGTACCAGTCCTCTTTGCTGATGTAAGGCTATACGTACCAGAGAAAGATATATGGATATTTGCAAACTCCGGAAACCACGCAAGCTGGTATGCAGCTAGAAGTTGGAACCCTGCTGAAAACCTTAAGAAAGTAACTCTATGGCCTGCAATAGAAATGTACTTCCCAGCAGGTGGAGCTTCCGTAGAATTCGACGCAGCACCAGGTGAAATGACTTTCGCAAGGCTTGGAATACATGGAGACAAAATGTATATGGTTATAGTTAGAGGAGACTCTATAGATCTACCTGAAGATGAGAAAAAGGCTTTGAAAGAACGCACAAATCCAACATGGCCACACATGTATGTAAAACTCAGGGCATCATTCGAGGAATTCATAAACGTTTTCCCAGCTAATCACATACATGGAATCCCAGGGAACCATGTAAATGCCCTTGTAAAGTTCTGTGAAATAGCTGGAATAGAGCCCATAGTACTTGGCGAAAGAGCCGCTCCTACACCACTATGGAAATACCTCCATAAATAAAATTAAAGCACATACTTTTTTAATCAAACCAATGCACAGAGCATGGAATGCATTATAAGTGCCAAGCTATACATTAATTCACCAAGTTCCTCTCTTGCAGTGGAATGGGTGTTTTAGGATAATAAGTATTGCAAACAGTTTTGGATAGTAGCTGAAAGCTTATGTTTTTGAGTAAGAGGAGAGGCTGTAATGCAGATCTTTTTGTTGAAACTGTTGCACAGACTTTGCTAGGACCTATATCGAAAACCTTAAATAGCTCTGCACATTTTATGTGAAACTGTTTCAGGTGTAAATTGTGGTAGGGAGCATTACTTGGGAATATGCAAGATTTGTGATTTGCATAGCTGTAGCTGTTTTGACTGGTGTCTTGGCACAGCTGTGCTTCTGGGTTGGACCTATCCCATATACTTTTCAGAACACTGGCTTTGTTTTGGCTGGGCTTCTTCTGGATCCTCTCAACGCATTTCTCTCAATGGCTCTCTACATGCTTTTCATAGTTATTGGACTTCCCATGGCGGCTGGGTTTAGGGGTGGAATTCATGTTGTTTTAGGCTATACTGGAGGCTATATCGTTGGATTCATATTTTCTGCTCCTTTAATGAGTTTGCTGAAGAGGTGGTACTTGGGGAGGGGTAGAAAACTCAACGAATTGATGTTTACTGAGTACCTAATCCTCTTACTACTCTCACTAATAGCCGCGCTCCCAACATATACGCTGGGTTTCCTGGTATTTGCATACCATGCTCTTGGAAGTGAGAAGCTCTTTTCCTGGGCTCTGAAGGTGGCTAGCTCTATGGGTATAAGCTTAGATAGCAAGTTGCTAACGCTATTTATTGCAAGTGTGCTTGTGTTCATACCTCAAGACATACTAATGGATCACGTAATCGCGCTTATCCTGGCCAGGTACATCTACGAGATAGCTCTTTATAGAGGGTTTGACTTGAGTTGATCTCTGTTGAGGTTAGCAACCTCAGTGTCTCGATAAATAGCAGCACTGTTTTGAAGGGGGTTTCCTTCTCGCTGAGAGAAGGTGAGATAGTTCTTGTTACAGGTCCTTGCGGTTCTGGGAAATCCACTTTGCTGAAGGTTTTAGCAGGGGTGATCCCCTATATGTATACAAGGTTCTCTGTCACAGGTTTTGTAAGGATTTTTGGTCTAAGCCCTTGGGAAGCGGCTGAGAAAGGGTTTGTAGCATATGTTCCTCAGGACATCAACACTTTCTTCATAGGTTCAAGGGTTTGTGAAGAGCTTGAGCTCCTAGAACTCTCACCAAATGGCTTTGCGCAGCTATGTGACAGGTTGTTGGAGGAGCTCTCGGATGGGGAGCTCTATAGGCTACTCACCTATGTGGCTATGAGTAGTGGTGCAAAGCTGCTTCTACTAGATGAACCGGCTTCGCATATGGATGTAGAGACCTTGGTCAATGTACTTGAGTTGCTGAGTAGAGCAGCTCGTGAGGAGGGGGCATCAGTAATTATTGCTGATCACAGGGCTGAGGAGTTGAAGAGCTATGTTGATGTTGTTGTGGAGCTTGGTGTAGAGAGGAAGAGCTCTGGCAAGAACCTTATTAAAACCTCTGTCAATTGTTGTGAGCAGGGGTTTGCGGCTTATGTTAAGAACCTTGTGCTAAGCATTGGGGATAGGGTGTTGTTTAAAGGGCTTAGCTTTGCTGTTGCTAAGAATGCTGTGCTAGGTGTTTTTGGAAGGAGTGGTGCTGGGAAGTCAACGCTTTTGAAGGTTTTAGCAGGGATTGTTCCTTACAGCACTGGAATTGTTTATGTTGAGAAACCTGTTTTCTACATACCGCAGAAGCCTTTGTACTGGTTCTCTACAGGCTCTGTTTCTGGGGAGTTATCTCTATATGCAAATCTATTTGGTAAGAGGCATGAGGTTGGAGAGGTGCTTGAGCAGTTCCACTTACAGCACTTGGCTAGTAGAAACCCTTACACGCTTAGTGTTGGAGAAGCGAGAAGACTTGCAATGGCTCTTGCCTATATAGCCTCTCCCAAACTCCTCCTATTCGATGAGCCTCTCCTAGGACTAGACAAGAGTTCTGAAGAGCTTCTTACAGAGCTTATCGAAGGCGTTGAAAAGGGGTGTGGCTCTGTTATTATAGCTTCTCACAGTAAGAAGCTTATCAAGCTTGTTGATAGCTATCTAGAGATCTCCCCAGGTGGTGAGGTGAAGTTCTCTGCATAGTTTTGTAGTGTTTCTGAGGGAGCGATGCAGGGTACTGAGCTTTAGAATATCCCTAGCTCTTCTAATCCTAACCTCTCTACTTGTATTTGCACTACCTGTAAAGCTATTACTGCTAGTCGCTATAGCCATAACCATGCTGTTTCTCTACGTTGCAGGTTTTGAACAGCTATTCACCATTGTGAAGCACTTTGCACTATTTGTAGCACCCCTAGCTATAGCTTCACTATTTTTTCAAATAGCTGCTGGGTTTCTCAACCTCTTGCTACTTGCAATAACTATTACAAGGATTTACACACTCTACACTGTTTCCATCATTGTCGTGAAGTGTTTTTCGGCTAAAGAACTCCTATCACTTTCTAGGGGGCTGGGCCCCAAATTCTTTACAGCAATTCTTTTAGCTCTAAAGCTCATGCATTACTCTGCTTTGCTTCTCAATGATGTGCGAGATGTTTATAGAGTGAATCTGGGGTATTTATGTAGAAAAAGGTTTTTGTGTAGAGTTATGTTATTTGTTGTGTGGGTAAGGGCTTTTGTTCAGCTCTTCACTGTTAAGGCTCTTGAGGTGGGGGAAGCCATGTACACTAGGTACAGGGGGCTGATAGGGGTTGAGAGAGGTAGGTGAGGAGCTGAGGAAAAGGGTTTTAGAGGCTTTGTTAAAGAGCCATGGCTTTGTTAGTGGAGCTGAGTTGTCAAGGCTCTTGGGGGTCTCGAGAGCTACCGTGAGTAGAGTGGTTAGAGAGCTTATTGAGAAAGGCTTTGCAATAGAGGTGCATCCAGGAGTGGGGTACAGGGTAGAGGTGCTTAACGATTTGAGGTATGTTGATAAAGCGCTTAATGCTATGCCAACGAGAATGAGATTCTCTATTCACTACTTAGAGAGGTGCTCGAGCAGTCAAGATGTGGCAGAGGCTCTTGCTATTCAAGGTGCTTCAGAAGGCAGCGTTGTTGTATGTGAGGAGATGTGGGGTGGCAGGGGCAGGATGGGGAGAAAATGGTTTGCTAACAGAGGAGGACTCTGGTTCACAGTGCTCCTCAGACCCCCACAGCTCAGAAACCTCCACATACTCTCTCTGGCAACTGGACTCTCTGTAGCAAAAGCCCTGAAAACGCTCTTCTCTGTTGAGGCTAGAGTGAAATGGCCAAACGATGTGCTTATAGATGAGAAGAAGGTCTGTGGAGTACTTGTTGAGGCTAGAGCTGAGGCTGATAAAATCCACCACCTCCTACTTGGGGTAGGAATTAATGTGAATAATGAGCTTCCAGAAGAGCTTAGGGAAACGGCAGTTAGCCTTAGAGAAGCGCTGGGCTTCCACATCCCCAGAGCACCCCTACTCAGAGAGATTCTGCTAAACATTGACAGCTACTACCACACAATAATCTCTGGAGAGGTTGCCAAAGTTGTTAAGGAGTGGAAAGAGTGGAGTTCAACCCTAGGCAAATCGGTGAGAATACTCACTCTAGACAAAACTATAGAGGGAATTGCAATAGATGTTGACAACGATGGTACACTACTACTAGACACTGGCAAGGGCATAGAGAGAGTTGCTGCTGGGGATGTCATTCACCTCAGAGCCATTGAAAGAAAACCACCATAAATGTTCTTCAAATGCTTTACACAGTGCTAAAGCCTTTTTATTAGATGTGTGAAGCTGTCTGTATTTTTAGAGATGTAGTAAGAAGATTAGGTATATGGCTACGTTGACTAGGGTTACTATGGAGCCTATTTTGAGGAACTCTGTGAATGTTATTGTTGAGTTCATTTTTGATTCGAGCACCTCTAGTATTATTATGTTTGATGCTGCTCCTAGTATGGTTAGGTTTCCTGCTATTGTTGATGACATTGCTAGTGCTATCCATGCATTGGTATCGCTTCCTGTGTAGCCTAGGCTCTTCATATAGTCTGTGAAGAGCTTTACGAAGGGTACGTTGCTTAGGAGCTGGCTTAGGAGTAGTGATGCAGCTGTTATTCTCAGCAAGCCTATGATGCTGGCGTCTCTTGCTGGTATGATGATGTTGAGTAGTGGTTGTAACACCCCGCTTCTCCAAACACCCTCCATTGTTATGAACATTGTTATGAAGAACACTATTGTTCCCCAGTCTACTCCTGTAAGTGTGTTTCTAGGGCTTGTGGTGAAGAGGTATATTCCTGCTGCTACTACAAATGGTATTATACCTCTGTACCTTATGTGTGGAGCTCCGTAAAGCTCTAGCACATCGTTAGCAAGTAGCAGTATTATAGTTAGTATTATTCCAAGGGCAGCTAGGGTTGCATCTCTCTTGTTCCTCAAAGCCTCGTGCGGTATTAGCCCAGCATTTATCTCTTTATCCTCAACCCTAAACATCCTCACCATAATATATGTGGTGATAACTAGGTTTAGTATTGTTGGCAATGCTAACTTAGCCAAGAACCTTATGAAAGGAGCTTCAACACCAGATTCAACAGCAATCAACATGTTCTGCGGGTTTCCAATAGGAGTCATAACAGAGCCTATGGTTAAGGAGAAGGCTAGGAGAAGAAACATGAGCCTAGGATCTACACCAGAAAGCCTAGACATGGTGTAAGCTATTGGAGGGCCCATGAGGGCAACAGTATCATTAACAACAAAAGCGGCTAGCAAGCCAAAGAGAAGTGCAGAGCCATATAGAAGAGCAACCCTCCTACGAAATGCAGATATAAACCATAGAGTAAGCATCTCGAGAAGCCCAGAAGAATTAGCTAAGCTCACTAAGCTAAACATGCCAATCAAAAAAAGAATGACATCGAGGTCAACAGCTGAGATAACTTCATCAACACCAACCAAACCAAAAACAACAGCCATGAAGCTAGAAAAAGCCATAATACTCCAAACAGGGGTTTTAGGCCTCTTACTCCTGACAACAAGAGCAATGATGAGGTAAAGCAAAACAGCTAAGCCAAACCAAAACTTAAAACCATTAAAAGTGTTGACAAAGTTGAGACTCATTATAGCAACGCGCCTCAGTCACAAGCCTAATGCAATAATGGGATATGACTAAACATAAAAGCTATTAGGCAAAAACCCAGGGCTAAACCAGAGATAAGAAGATTAATAACAAGTAAATTGAATGGGCAAAAAATGAGGATGCTAGTTGTAGCAAGCCCTTCACTGCTTACATGTGGTAGTCTTAAAGCACTGAGATCTATAAAAAGAGCATAATAAAATACTTTGATATTCATCCACTTATCCCATGGAGTCTGTGGGATAATAAATAGCTCTGCAAAACTCCATGAATTACAACCGAAAGCCTCGCCTTTCAGAGTGGAGGTGAGGGAAAAGATTATGAGTTTTCTCTATTTTGATTGCTATTGGTGATGAGCATTGAATTCTCTAAGCTATTGGCAATGATCAAAAGCATATCCATAGCACTGAGTCTCGAGAGGAGTAATGAGCCGGAGACCCAGCCCGGGATTGAACCCCCGAAGGGATGTAGCCCCAAACCTCCCCGCCCTCGCAGGAACCCCCACCCTTAAGGGTGGGGAGGGGGTCAGAACTCAGCGGTTCTGATCTTCATCATCCCTGGGCCTCCAGCGCAAGATACTCTCTTAAATTGTGTCAGCAATGTTTTTTGCTATGAGCATGGGCTTCTCGTTGTTTGGATTAAGGATTTAAGCTGTGTTAGGGAGTGTCAATGATTGGTGAACCTCTTTGGAGAGTATTGGGTATTTGAAGGAGGTTGATATTGAGAGGATTGGAAGGATAAAGTCTGTTGATGAGGATGAGGAATGTGGCGATAAGGCTGAGGATAAGGCTTGCGAGAGAAGGTAATAGAGCATCCTTATAGTTTTAGCAGAAGTTGAAATGCTGTATACAAGTGTTTAAATGTGTTCTTTACAAGATCTTCAGGCATAGTATCTATGCTCTTTACACATTCTGTAATATCTTTAACTACCTGTTTTGTAGAATCTATATTGCTTTGAATGGGTATTTTCATAAGCTTTATACAGTGATCCTCTAGGGCATGTTTTCTTGTGGATATAGTGAAATCTCCGTTAACAGCTATGATAAGCTTAAGTATTCTATCGTTACTGTGAATTTCTGTCTCAAATACCTGCTCACTATGTGTCTTCACATCCTCAATTACTATACCTATAGATTTCAGACTATCAACTATACCTTTAACCCTAGCCTCGGTAGTATATTCATCAGCGTCAACAATGATTATCATGCCTTTCAATTTTCTAAGTAATCCCACAAGTCTTGCTATAACCTTGGCCATGTACTCTACATTTCTAAAGCCTTCACAATCCGTAAAGCCTATGACAAACCTGTTACTAGCACCAATCAGTTTATTGAATACGGCCTTAGATACTTCAACATCGCTTTGACCTTCACCTAAAACGGTTATGTCTATCTTCATAAGCTTTTCAAATAGGATTCTATAGAAGGACTCCTCCCTAGGCTTAAGCTGTAGAATACCAGTAGCCAATATCTCATCACACTCCTGTGAAGTCTTAGAGTATGTGTAGGAGTCTAGGGTCTAAACCGAGCTTTTGAAGAATCTCAATATCTGTGCTCTCCATAGCTCTTACATCAGCAATACCTGTGCTTCTATCCCTCTCAAGATAGTATACCCTCATTCCTAGGCCAACATCTTCAGTTAACTTCTTAACAATGTTGATCAATTCAATACTATGAGTTGTTATAAATAATTGGAGCTTCCTTTCTTTAGCTAATCGTAGAACAAACCTCATTAGCGTTACCAATCCACCTGGATGCTGATGATTTTCTAGATCCTCAATTAACACGCCAGTATCCTTAAGAAGTGATAGTATAGCGGCATATAGAAGAGCTATCTTAGCTCCATCACCAAGAGAATCAACTTCTATAGAGGTATTGGGAAGCATTAGTGCTAGAGTAAAGCCCTCACCACTAGGTTTGAACCCTATACCCTCAGCTTCAGGCTCATACTCCTCCCTAATAAGTTCAAGTATAGGCTTATCAAGCCTCTTATCCAGCACCTTACGCCAAACCACACTCTCAATAATATGTATAGGTAGTTTCTCATCAAGAAACACTACATTCTTTAAATACTCGAGCTCTGACCCAATTGATTCATAGAACCTCTTATCCAAGGAACTCACTATAGCTCTGTGAACAGGGTTCCAGACAGCTAATTGATCACCACTATCGCGACCTATATATGCTACCCCCTCTTCATAGGGGTATATAACTTTGCGTGGAACTTCAAGAAGTATGGGCCAAACATATAGAGGTGGAGGTGGCATAACATCATTGATTAAGGTAAATCTTAGTGTGTTGCCTGTAGAGAACTTCAGCTCAATAATGATCTTCTTATCAACGTCTTTTAAGAACCATAGTGTATCCCTAAATGAGTTCCAGTTGCCTCTACCACCTCTTCTCTGCACAACATAGTCAAACTTATACACATTCCTCAGTACATCATGTTTGTTAGCGAATGCAGATGCTATGTATATAGCTTCGAGAATAGTTGACTTTCCAGCACCGTTCCTACCAATAAATATGTTTACATCCCTCAAATCATCAATAACGCACTTCTTGATACCCCTCAGATTCTCTACAACAATGGATCTAATCATCAACAGCACCCCTACATTCAATAGTAAAGGCGTTCCAGAGCTAAAAACATTATCTACGTAGTAGTCACGAGCTTTGAAGGTGATCTGAACTTATAGCCCTAATTACCTAGTTGCTGCACTGAGGTGTTTCTGTGAAGAGGGTAAGGCTTCGTTTTACTAAGGGTTTAGAGATTGAGTTTGTTGATAGGAATAGGGCTATTGAGCATATTCATAGATTTAGTGAGCGTGGTGCTAGGTTCCCTGTAATTGTTTATGGTCCTGAGGGCTGTGGCAAGTCTGCTTGGCTTAGGCAGGCTGCTGAGGTTTTTAGGGAGCAGGATTTTGATGTTATCTATGTAGACTTCATGCATAGAGAATTCATTGTGCATACAGGTGTTAAAGAGGCTGGTGAGAGGCTCGCCAAGGTAGTTGCCGAAGCAACAGGTGTAGGCATTCTTAGGCTAGCTGATGAAGTTATTTTGTTGGCTAGAGACCTTCTCAAGACTTGGAGGAGGAAGAGAATAGCTCTCCTGGTTGACGAGGTTTTCCAGGCTATTGGTTTGGATAGGGTTGAGGTGTATGTAAAGTCTTTGCTTAACTTGATAGAGTATCCTCCAGAGCCCTACGAAAACATTGTGATTGTTGTTGCTACTAGCGAGGGCTTCTCTAGGTGGAGGATTGGCAGGCATTCATGGGCATTGACAATGCCTATGTGGAACATGGGTAGGAAGGGCTTTGAGGAATTATATGAGAGGATTCCTGGGTCTAAGCCAAGCTTTGAAGATGTTTGGAGGCTTACTGGTGGTAACCCAAGGGTATTGTCAATGCTTTTTGAGGTTATGTGGAATACTGATGCTATTACCAAAGCGTTTGTTGAGGAGAAGAGGCTTACACAAAGCTTTGTAAATAGGTGGAGAAGTGTTTTTGAGGAAGCTGTTGAGGATCCAGATACCTTGTGGAGGTTTGACGCAGTTGAAAAGCCTGTTAAAGAGCTTATTGAGAGGAACCTAATAGTTTACTTCCTCAGGGATAGGAGCCCTGAGCTATGGATTGATGAGCCTCCACCTGAGAAAGATCCTGGGCTTGGTATTGGGAGGTACGTAGCGTGGCAAACACCGTTGCATAGGGAAGCTGTTAGGAAGGTATTGGAGATGTACAGGTAAGGATCCTTCATCTACGTTGTTCTAGACCTCTAAAGATTTATGTAGGTGTATCAACCCTTCTCTACTAGGTGATGAC
>JAPWTX010000040.1 GCA_028275825.1 Ignisphaera sp.
GATTTTATCTATCTGATATAGGAAGAGGATTATGTATTCATGCTTTTGCTTCTATGCTTACTCTTTTAACGCCTTTTCTGAAAGGCGTCTCAGCCAAATCCCTTGGGATCGGTGAGAAAGATGATGTTGGATATGTTCAATGTCCTGATCCTGGTGAGCTATATACTTCGGGAGGAACAGTTGTTTTTGAGCTTAAAAGAGAGAAGATCGATTAATTAGTTTTATGATGATTTTTTATTCTTCTAGTCTTGATAGTGTTATATTTGTTATTCTGATTGATGCTTTTCCATCTCCAAATGGTGAATACTCTGGCAGTTTTATTTCGTTGCTAAGGATCTTCTCAAGCTCTGTTAATACTACCACGGGATTTACTCCCACAACCTTCGCGAAGCCGTGTATGACTGCCTCAGGTCTCTCTGTAGAGTTTCTCAGCACCAGAACTGGTTTTCTTATTTTTGGATGTGTAGCTTCCTCTTGGAGACCTCCTGAATCTGTCATTATAACTGTTGAGTTCTTCATCAGAGTTAGAAACTCGAAGTAGCCTTGTGGAGGAGTTATCTGTAGATGTTTGATCTCTTCAATCTCATTCCACAATCCGTATTCTTGTAATCTTTTTCTTGTTCTAGGATGTATCGGAAAGACTATTGGTATAGGACTTTTTCTAAGGATCCTTATAAAATCTCTTAGTATATGTAGATTATCAACATTCTCAGCTCTATGAAAAGTTGCCAGAGCATATCTCTCAAATCTTATCTGTTGCATAACTTTTTCTTCTACATCCCGGATCTTATTAAAATAAATGTCTATAGCATCAATAACAGTGTTTCCTGTGACAAAAATCTCCCCCCACACATGTTCCTCAAGAAGATTTCTCTTAGATATCTCTGTGGGAGCAAAAAGATAATGAGAGACATGATCAATCATTCTCCTATTGTGCTCTTCAGGCATTCTCCAATCAAAACTTCTTAAACCAGCCTCAACATGACCTATTTTTATGCCGAGCTTTAGAGCTGTAAGACCTGCTGCAAGCATAGTGTTGGTGTCTCCTTGAATAAGCATGATCTTATGTTTCCCACCTTTATGTCTCTCAAGAGATCTTTCTAGCTTGATCATCATTTCACCTATCTGAGAAACAGGATCGTTATTCTCAAGAATGAAACTTTCATCAGGCTTCGGCAGACCTAGCTCGTTAATAAAGATCTGGCTCATCTCATAATCAAAATGTTGTCCAGTATGAATAAAAGTAAACTCTATGCCACGTCTCTCAAGCTCTTTTATCACTGGAGCCATTTTAATAATCTCTGGTCTAGTCCCTACGACAATCACTATGTTCATAGCTTATACGCCTTTCCAAAACCTACTCCATAGTATCTAAAGCCATGTTTAACAGCTTGATAAGGTTCTATAACTCTTCTTCCATCAATAATTATCTTGTGTCTCATGATCCTTCCTATCACTTCTAGATCAATATTTTTAAACTCGGGATGATCGGTCACAATAACTATTGCATCTGAATCTTTCACAGCGTCTTCAAGTGATAAAGATCTTTCTGCTCCAAAAGTTTCAGAGGTATACGGGTCATAGGCTATCACTTTAGATCCTTTCTTAATAAGCTCTTCAACAATATGTTTAGAAGGACTTTCACGCGTGTCACCCACGCCTCCTTTATAGGCGGCTCCTAAAACAGTTATTCTAGCATTTTTAATCTCCAGCTCAGCCTCTATCAAAGCTTTCTCAACGATCTTTACAGTGTGTATTGGCATATAATCATTTATTCTTCTGGCAATCTTGATCAGTTCGGAGCCCCAGAAGTCAGGGTCTATAGAGATCAGCATATAAGGATCTTTTGTCAGACAAGGTCCCCCCACGCCTGCACCAGGAATATGAATATGAACACGTTGATGAGTATTAGCAAGTCTAATAGCCTCATAGACATCTACACCAAGTTTCTCAGCCATAACAGCAAGAAGATTAGCATATGCAATATTAAGATCTCTATAAGTATTCTCAGCAAGCTTAACAAACTCAGCAGTGGTGGCATCAGTAGTTAAAAGCTTTGAATTAACTCTACTATAAAGCTCAACAGCCTTCTCAGTAGATCTCGGCCCTACACCACCTACAACTCTAGGCATATTCAAAAGCTCCTCAACAGCTCTTCCAGGAGCAATCCTCTCAGGAACATGCGCAAGATAAAAATCCTCCTCAGCCCTCATCCCAGACTCCTCTAACAACGGCTTAGCAAAGCCAGCCGTGGTGCCCGGCGGAATAGTAGACTCAATAACGACAAGTAAACCCCTATGCAAGCCCTCCCGGACAGCCAACAAAGCCTCCCTGAGATAAGAGAGATCCGCAACCCCATCCCTAACCGGGGTGGGAACAGCTATAACCACGGCATCAGACTCTCTAACAGCCCTGACAGCATCAGTAGTAGCCCTCAAAAGCCCCTTAGAAACGACATCCCTGAGCAAGACATCCAAGCCAGGCTCCCGAATATAACACCTACCACTATTCACAGCCTCAACCTTGCCAGCATCAACATCAACACCAACAACATTAAAACCCTTACTAGCAAAAACAACAGCCGTAGGAAGACCAACATAGCCCAGTCCTATTACACTAATGGTGAACATGGAAGCCTAGCCTCTATAAGCTATTATATATGCTGGAAGCTCACCCTTTTTGATTTTAAATCCGTAATTCATTAAAAGCTCAAACACCTCCTTGACGTTACGAGTTAATTCTAATACTATGCATTTAGTCTTGTGTAGTGTATTCTTTGCTCCCTTGAGAACTTCATATTCAGCACCTTCAACATCGATTTTTAAGATGTCTATGTGGTCAACATCTTGCAATAACTCATCTAAGGGGCAGGCTTCCACTAACATATTTTTACCATCCCCTCTCACAACAGAAGCGTAGCCATAATCTGATCCAGGAATTCTCAAAATTAACTTTTCCTTAGTAAACCAAGCCGCTTTTTCAATAATAATTACATTATCCAGCTTGTTCAGTCTTACATTAAGTCTGAGAATAGCTGCCGTAGAAGGTGCAGGCTCTGCAGCATATACTCTACCCCTCGATCCCACGAGCCTTGATGCAATAAGCGTATAATAGCCAACATTTGCACCCACATCAACAAAGATTGAACCCTCCTTTAGATGAGATTTTATAAATTCTTCTACATCACCTTCGCGACCTGGTACAAATTGGAATACATCATCAGTTCCTCCTCTACACAACACAATCCCTAGCCCTTTAACTCTAAATAAATATAGCCCTTTCATTACAAGTTTTGGGTTTAAAGATGTACTGGACAACGCATATATTATTGGATCGATTAAAGTTGAGAGAAATAAATTAAGCCAACCACGAAATGTAATGCTTCTAAAATTCCTATAGTATAGTAGCCATATTCTTAGTCTGCTTAAGAACTTACCCAACAGCCACATCATCATTTCCATCACTATGAGTTGACTGCAATACATATATTGAAGAGATTATGTATTTGAAGTGCATTTAGCCGGGCTATTTTAATATACTTGGACACCCAGCATCTATTAATATAATTCACCATGTATGATAAGATCTTAGGGTCTCTTAAAATATGGGTGGTTATGTCAAATCCGCTCTTAGATTGCAAATATATGGCAGGTGGCATACCAAGATACTTAAGGATTAACCTAGGTAAACTCTTAGATCCTATAGGGAAAAAGAAGTATTCAGGAGGCATTTGCATGATCAATTCTATTATCTCTCTTAATGAATTGGGTAAAAAAGTTACAATACCTTGAAATTCTTCTGCTTTTACACGGGTATGAACTAAATGAGATGCTTTGTGAATGAGCATTTTCCTTAATGCTTCACGATAATAATTATGAGCAGGTGCTTCATACAATACGCTACTTAACTCAGCAAGGTATTGAGCAAGTAAACTAGTTAGCCTCTTGTTTCTTATTGAGGAAAGTCTATGTAAACGTAATTTGAAATATTGATATCGTATCGGATAAAATCTCAGAATAAGTTGAAGAAGAATGCGAAGTACAATGGAATACGACTTCTCATGGCTGTAATTATATTTTCTAAGAATCTTTATAAGTTTCAATAGTGTTGGTATTCTTTTTTCTAGCAATAATTGAGTAGCATAGAATTTATAATAATCATATCCCCCATATATAGAATCAGCATCGTCCCCTCCAATAGAGAACCTTATTCCTCTTTCTCTTATGATTTGAGCTAGTGCCAAGTAAGGTAATGATGCATCTCCTTCTCTGGGGTAGCTAATGATCTTCAGCAAATCGTTAAGCATTTGAATATAATTTTCTTTTGTTTGCGATAACGGAATAACATGTACATCAAGGGAGGTTCCAGCCCTAACTGCAACATATTTTGAAAGTAATAATTCATTGTAATTTTCAAGGTTTACATGTATAGCACGAATTCGACCGCATTCTCTGCTTTTAATTATCGTAGTAAGAAGTAGTAAGGATGAATCTATCCCTCCTGAGATAGGCATTGTTATTTCTGTTCCAGTAGCTTCTTTACAATAACTATTTAGACTATTAATTAAGCTCTTTAATAATTTTGTTACGACTTCTCTGTTACCATATGAACTTATGGGTATCATATCCCAGTATCTACTTACTCGATACTCAAAGAAACCTCCATTCATCTGTATGGTGAGGGTTTCGCCTGGAAGTAGCCTATTAACGTTTTTGAATATTGTTTTCCTGGAGACGATGTATCCGATTGTCACAATCTCATATAAAATTAGGATTTCTTGTCCAAGTTGAATATCTAAGACTTGTGTAATAAGCTTCAATAATTTCATATCGGTCGTTACTATGAATATGCCTGGAACAACAAAATAGAATATAGACCTAGTGCCAGCGGGGTCTCCTAATACTCTGATAATCTTCTCTTTATTATTAATTAGTGCAATAACTCCTTGATACCTATATTCCTTAGAAAAATCTGCAAAATTATTAATTGACTTGCTGAGCAAAGAAGAAGGTGTTTCATCGGGAAAAATACCATGCATTAAGAGAAGAGAATTTGCATTACTAGCTATGCATTTTTCGCTCTGGAATCCTACTAATATTCTATTTTTATCGAAAAGAAATTCTTGCATCTTTAGACCTATATTTGATATCTTGTTAGCTAAATCTATAGAATTATTAGCTATGCCTACTATAATGAAATTGTTTAAGCACAGCATAGTATAGAACCTTTTATTACCTTTATAATCTAGCTAAATTTCTAAGCTTTTTCTCAATCTCGAATGTTATTTTCATACTATAGACGTATTCCTCGAATGGTGGGATTTTTGATTTCTCTCCTCTTAATAGCTTAGCGAACTCGAGGAGATGGTTTCTGTGACCTTTGTCTTGATTCTTTAATTTTATTGTTCTCTTTGCTCCTTCCCTATAAATGTTCATTCTGATGAAGTCTTCTATTACAATGCTGGAGCCGCTACTATGAAGCTCCACATATTCTTTAGGAAGCTCCGTGGAACCAATTGCAAAATAGTGTATTGATGTTATAGAGCTGTCATTCCATTTCATGACTACTGCTATATTATCTTTAGCAACTATATTTACATTGTCCACTGGCATGGCTTCAACACTTAATTCAACAACTCTGCCTCCCACTATGTAATTAAAGAAATCAACAAAGTGACATACCTCACCCAAGATTCTACCACCTCCTACTTCAGGATCTTGAACCCAATGTACTAGTGGCAAAAAGCCGGCATTGACTCTATATATGCCATATATGGGCTTTGATGAAAACTCTTCTTTAGCTTTTAGCGTTAGAGGTGAAAACCTTCTATTGAAGTCTACTGTTATTGGCACTGGATTATTTTTATAAGCCTCATAAACTTTCTCAAGCTCTTCTTCGTTGAGCGCTAAAGGCTTTTCTACGAAGATCGCTTTACCGGCTTTAATAGCTTCAACAACGATTTCAGCATGAGTATTATGAGGCGTTGCAATGATTACAGCATCTATTTTCTCATCATTCAATATTTCTCTATAGTCAGTCGTACAGTAGTAAGCTCCGGCTCTCTTCCCAGCCTTAATACAGTGCTGTGGATGTTTAGTACTGACAGCTACAATCTCATAAAGGTCTTTAAGATCGTTCAAGAGTGTTGGCAGTATTACGTTGTTAATGAAGCTTCCTGCGCCTATAATACCAAGTCTTATTCTTCTACCTACAATATTTTTAGCTGTTGAAGAAACTTGAACCTCGGGTTTGCTAAGTTGAACTTTATGGTTTAGCGCACCACTAAGGTATTTTGATTCATCATAGGAAATAGCAACTCCTATGTATTTGCTTCTACCGCTTATTAATTCCTCGTAAAAACTGGGAGCCTCGCCAATAGTAATTACTTTACTAATTAGTGACTTTAACGAGATTTTCCTCTCTTTTATGAATTCTAAGAAAGACTGCATATTTCTCTTTAATGTCCATCTTACATATCCTATGGGGTAGTCTATCCCTTTTACCTCGTATACTTCATCATATCTACCAGGTCCGTAGCTCCTAGAAACTATCAAGGCAGCTTCTTTCTTATACATGAGCTCCCTATTTACATTAATCGGTACATCTCCAATAACTACCAACTTTCCTCTGTCTCTTAGAAGTTTTAATCCAAGGTTTACAGGTTTGCTACTCTTAGTTGTAGCGGCAACTATAGCTACATCAACACCTACCCCACTTGTTACCTCTATTACCTCATTAATAACATCCTTCTCCGAGTTTAGCGCTATGCCCTTATCCGCACCGAGCTTTTTTGCTAACTCTATTTTCTCACTATCAATGTCTATCGCTATCGTCTTAGCATTAAAAACATTTTTAGCGAGCTGAACAGCTATTAACCCTATGAGCCCTGTCCCAATAATAGCTACACTCTCACCTGGTTGAACCTGCGAAAGCCTAAGAGCATGTAGCGCTATACTACCTATTGCTGCAAATGATGCTTCCAATAAATCAACACTATCCGGAACTTTAACAACAAGATTCACGGGTACTGCTATAAGCTCAGCGTGAGAAGCGTAACCAGCACCTGCACATGCAACCCTGTCACCAACATCAAATTCGCGAACCCCCTTACCTATAGAAATTACATATCCAGCAGAAGAGTAGCCAAGAGGCATGCCACCATCAATACTTTGAGAGAGTTGCTTCCAGGTTCTATATGCACCTATTAAACCCTTCCTCTTTAGAGTTTCAAAAGCCTTACTACGCATCTCCTCATTCTTGAGCATATCAAGTATTTTTGAAAGCCATCCCCTTTTAGCATTCAATAGCATAGAGCGCTCAGTGCCAATACTAACGGCAGAATACGCATTAGCAACAACAACTTCATATATATCAGGAGTGGGATCAGGCAGTTCTTTGACAACTACACGACCACTTTCAACTATTAATTGCTTCAAAAAAGGTACACCTCACAATGATCTATATAGTGTTAACATTTTAACTTTAATCAAGCCCCTGTATCCCCTGCTCATCAACGTTAACAAGTGTTCTCGAAATAAAGAGCCTACGGAAAACTTTTTCATTATATTAAAATCTAGATAGGAGATGTCGATACTATGTAGAATAGTACTTCCATTAATTATCCTTATTGGTTCCCGTGTAATGCCATAACCATACAGGTTGTAAAGCCCAGGCTCTTCTAATGGATAATCTAAACGGGGTATAGATGCAACCAAATTTAAATAGTGAGAGAAGCCTATCTCAGTCATCAATGCTGATCCAATATTAGCCTTCATACCTAGCTTCTGTGTTTGCAGTATTGCCTCACGAGTAATCGTTAAACAACCTAATTTAGATGGATGAAAGTTTATTGCGTCAGCAACTTCTAGTTGCGCAAACAATTCTATGTCATAAGGCTTTCGCAGACTTTCATCGAGCATTATCTCTATGGCTGGGTGAAACCTTTTTCTCAACTTTGCAATGTCTCCTAGCATATTACGTGGCATAGGCTGTTCAACAATATCAACACCATACTGCTCCATAATAAGAAGAGCTTTCTCGGCCTTCTCAAATATGGAAAAACATTCATTGGCATCAGCTCTCAAAATAACATTTTCATCTCCATATATTTTTTTCACTGAATAAAGAGCCCTCAATGTACTTTCAAGCTCTTTAAGATTGCATGGTATCTTAAATTTTACGTGCTTATAACCTGATTTAATAGCTTCCTCCATTTTTTGAGCCATTGTGATGGGATGATTTAAGAAAATAGTATAAGCTATAGGTATCTTTGTCCTGTAAATGCTTCCTAATAATTCAGCCTCATGCTTTACTTTACTTTTATTAAACTTGTAAAGAGCATTTAGCAAGGCTGACTCAAGCGCTAAGTACGCTCCGTAATTAATAGATCTTTTTCTTTTAAACTCTGCGTATTCTAATGCTCTCAGCTTATCTAGTCCATCAGCAAGGGATAACCCCTTAATTGCTTTGGCTAAAGATATTGCTTTTATATAGTCCTCTGCTATGTCCGACCAATAAGGGGTTCCTTCACCTACACCAACAATATCAAGATCTATTAATAATATTGCTAAGAGATGATACGTTCTAGTGATGGGTCGCCAATCACTAATGTAATGTGCAACAGGAAAACTTATTATTATGAAATAAATATCCTTGATCATCAATAGTGATTCTCCCTACGATGTTTAAGTTTGTGCTTAAAATTGATAAGAGCCTTTATTATCTTTACTAGCAACCGAGCCTGTGTATTTCTATCGAATTGATACCTTATAGCTAGTGCATTCTTTCTCTTTTTACCGATTAAAGTTCTATTCTGATATATTTCCTTGAGTGTTTTAATAATACATTCGATGTCTTTATATTCACAAACCCAGCCAATATCATAGTTTAATATAATCTTAGCTAAGGCACTTTCTTTTCTAGACAGCGCAAAAATAGGTAGACCTGATGTTACATACTCATAGAATTTAGCTGGTATAGCATAATCAAGAATTGGATCATTAATTCTTGGAATGACGCCTATATCGCAATTAGAAAAAACTTTTGATGCCAACTCCTCGGGCGAGTAATAACCTAAATAATTAACATACTCTGATGCATTTACTCTCTTTACAAATTTTTCAAGATCTTCTTCGATATCTCCAACAATTAATAATTTTATCTTATATCCGGCATCATTGAGTTTTCTCAAAGCTACTATAAATGGACGGAGATCGTAATAACCTTTAGCAACACCTGAAAATACAAGTATTAGATCATCTCTTTGGGTTTTCTCTTTATGTACTGGTCTAAAAATTTTTATATCTGCACCATTAGGTATTGTGATGGCATTTATACGATTATTTTTCAATATTTCCTTAATACCTTCCGTTACAACGATAACCGCATCGGCTTTTCGATATATTGCATAGTTTAATTTGCGCAGTATCTTTGCCAATGCTGTATATATTTGCGAGTTTCTTGAATAATGTAACAATATTTCTTCTACAGGGTCCCGAATATCTACAACATAAACAGCTTTAATAATTTGCGATGCCAAAAATGATGCCAAGATCAAATTGGCAGGCGGTACCGACACAATTATTATGTCTGGTTTCTTTATAATTAGGTAAATAGCTTGAATGAATGCTAAAATTGTGTTTATAATGCTATTAATATAAGAATTCCTTGTTATAAAATATAGAGAAATGGGAGTCTCTGAACATTTCGAAATATTTGCGTCTTGTTTTATCAAACTTTCTTCTATAACTATTCTAATTCGCGGTGAATATGTTACTTTAAGTTTCAGCACTCCTATGATATGTACATTAAAACCTTCTTTCAATAGATACCGGCAAAATGTTTGTAATCGTTGAGCAGGAGCCCATTTTAGAGGCACTGGAAGTTGTGTTACAAATATAACATTATAATGATTATCATAACCCATAAAATGACACCGATATACCTGTGTTTAGAATGATGTTTGCATCGAGATAAAGTTTTTCAAGAGTTTCACGTGATATTGGCCCGAAGGTGGCATCGGGGATTTCTGTAATCTTTGATGGAATAATTAATAGTGTTTTCTCTTTGACCATCTTGCTAAGGTTAGTATCTGTTTCGGTGTAGAGAATATAGTACGCAATTCCATATCGTGAGAACAGGTAGATGTATCTGTATGTGGCGACGATTCTGATTGCTTGCATATCAATTAATTTTTCTTTAACGTATGTTGAAGTCCATAAGCCTTCTTGCCCATATCTATATTGTACGGATAAAGAGAAACCTTTTACACCATAATATATTGCGGTAATAGGAGATACTAGTGCTCCTACTAGTGCTAGGACTATCAATATTATAATAAGAGACCTTAACCGAAGCCAAACTTTTGATAAAATCTTGTAGTCATATCTAGAATATCTCAGGATTGTGTATACAGAAGTAACATAGCTTGCATAACTAAGAGTATAAAGTCTCAAACCATAATCGCTTACCCAGGACACAAAAATATATATCCCAATGCCGACTAAGTAAAGTAATACTCCTAAAGCATTAAAAGATACAACGCTCTTGGACTCATATAACATTATTAATTTTCTTATTTTTGGTACTGTGAGTATGACTAGTAAGAATAATATAATAGCAATCGCTAACATATACCTGAATAGTGATAATATCCAAAGTAGAGTGTATGTCCAGTCATAGCGAACTCTTGACTCAATAACTTTGTACATAGATGTTATTTGCTCAAACTTAATAAACTTAACTATTGTTTTAGTAAAAACATTAAAATCACTATAAAAGTATTGACCAAGATACGTAAAATATATGGAGATAGTAATTAACGAAATCAATAAAATAAGCAAAAATAACTTAATTCGATTCTTACTTTCTCTTAGAATTGCTATTAATAGTAGTAATAATGTCATAATTATAATGGTAAAGATGCCTAGAGGCAAGTATTTTATCACCATGGAAATAGTTGCCACCACCAATATCATTATATCTTCAATTCTTAGATTGGCATCTTTCAAAGATCTTGAAATTACAAAAACTAGAACAATTAAAAATTGTAAGTAAGCATCAATACTATAGGTGTAAATAGGGCTAAAAACTGCGGTAAAACCAGAGGAAAATACTGCTATAAGTGCAATTTTGTAATTAAAACTATTATAAAGATTTCTAAGTAAGAGAAGCATAAATACAAAAAGTAGTATGTACCCAAAAATTCCCTCAAATATTGAAATAAAGACCGTATCCAGATTTGCTATCAACTTTAAGAAGTAATCCAAGATTATGGTTCCAGGTGACGAAGCAAAATTGTCAAAGATTTGTTGAAGAATACTCAAATTTCCAGCTGTAAGAACGTTGTTAGTGCTTTGCTCATAAACATAATAATATGAATCAGGCATTAAGAAGAAACCTGATGTTGATATATGTAATTCCAGCATAGCAATAGATATTAAGAATAGTAATGGAAAAACGGTTCTCAACATATTAGGTTTCATTGATAATATTGCATTCTACTATATAGGATTCGATGCAAATACATGCTCTAAGCACATGCATTTCTTGTAATAAAAATCTATAGTGTCAGTTTAGACATATGTAATAAAGTTTTATGAATGTGATTAGCTCTTTTTAATTGTGCCTATACATTGATATGATTTATTGCTAACTCAAATTTATTCACAACATTATCCCATGTCCATTGTTTAGCTGTTTCAATGCCATGCTCAATCAGATCCTCTTTAAGTTTATCATTTCTAAGTATCTTTAACACAGCATCTACTACAGCTTTTGGGTTTCCTGGTGGAACAATAAGGGCGTTGTAGCCATCTATAGCATAATCTCTAATACCGCCACAATCAGTCACAACAACAGGGGTGCCACAAGCCATCGCCTCTAAGGGTGGTAACCCAAAACTTTCCTTATATGATGTGAAGATGAATATATCAGCGCTAGAGTATAGTTTTGCTATCGTTTCATCGTCAACATCTTTGAATATTGTATATGTAAACTCTGGTTTCACTTTCTTTAAAAACTGCTTTACAGCATTGCCCTCGCTAACAAGAATTGCGTGTATAGGTATCTCCTTATTGACTATGTTCAAAGCTTTTAACGCAATATCGCCTCCCTTAAACCTAGCTCTCCTAATAATAACCATAATTATAGGCTTACCCCGAGAATCGACAACTTTAGTGTGTCTAGGGTAGAAAGTAGTTGTATCTACACCAACACCCGTAACTGTTACCTTAGCATCCTTATTATAGCTTAGAATAAGGTTCTTGGTATACGTCGAGTTCGCTAAGAAGTGAAATGGCAACAAGAACGTGAGCTCGAGAAACCTTAAGCCGTATTCACCATCAACTTCACGAACAAGCTCTGGAAAATCTTGTACAAAATAGAGCTTTTTATTAGCATTACTAAGCCAAACAGAAAGTGCTGAAGGGTAAAACGTCGCTATAGCTACATCTGCTCTGAACTTATTTAATTCTTCAGCAAGACCTCTAACGAGATCTGCTCTAAATCCGAGCAATCTTGCAAATCCATCAACATCAAAATAATTCGCTACACCAACGCTCGCAGTTCCATATTTTAATAACTTATATATTCTGATCAAAGGCTTAGCAAGACGTATGAAGCTAGGCGCCTTAACATAGTGTACAGGTACCTTAACATTAAACCATGAATGATCTCCTCCCAGGGCAACAATCCTCACATTATACCCTCTACCACTTAACCTATTCGCAACTTCAAAAACAGCCCTAGTACCACCAGCAATGTCAGTTCCATATAATGCAAAGACTATTTCCACCATGATTAACACACTTGGTTTATATTGATATAATTACACTGCGAATGCTTTGTCTTTACCTACACTTGTGCTCACAGAGGCACTAAGGTATAAATATTCGATTGTCGCATACCTTTGTATATCATAGCCAAACTTTCTTTTGAGGTGCAAAGCAGATAATTATTTTAGTTGAAACTCGATCCTCGATCCTCAGTATTATTTTAATTCAATTAAAATATGATGGATCTAGGCAACCAAATTTATTGAGTAATGCATGTGCTAAGCCGAGTCCTAAAGCCTTAAGAAATTTTTTGAATCCCTCGACAAATATTATCTTAACTCCCCAATCAATTATTTGCCTTAGGTAGAGCACAAAATCTA